>NZ_JACOOD010000017.1:0-90818 GCF_014287405.1 Bacteroides sp. NSJ-48
AATCAAACAAACAAGAAAACTACATGATAACGCCCAGAACACAGACTGCCATTGCAGTACTCAAATGTATTTATGCAAGAGACTACGGTACTTGCATAAAACCGTGCACACTTACCGAAAAAGAAAAACAAGCACTATTATTACAACTTTCCATCGCAAAGTTCATTCTCCTGAAAGACACGGAAAATCCGCTGGAAATACAGTCCTACATCCCTGCCAGAAAAGCTGTGGAAATATCCCTGCTGGATATTCTCGAAGCCACGGGAGAACATCTGAACTGCAACCGCCCCATTACCGAGCAGTTCTATGCACAATACGGAAGAGCCGCCCAGAAACTCGGAATAATAAACCAGATAGCCAGAATATACCTGAAGGAAATTACACTGACAGATTTATAAAAGGAGGACAATAAATTGAAAAAGATAAACTATATCATAATATCGGCTTTGTTTGCAATATTGCCTTATGCAAGCAGACTGAAAGCGCAAACCATAGCTGTAAAAAGTGACCTGCTCACCGGAGCACTCTCTTCTCCCAATCTTAGTGCAGAGGTAAAACTCTCCGAACGTTTTACGCTGGAAGCCGGACTTCATTACAACCCTTTCTCAATAGGCAAAGACAAATACCTGAAGCACTGGTTTGTACAACCAGAATTGCGCTATTGGATGTATCAACCCTATAAAAGAAGTTTCTTGGGGATAAATCTCATGTATGGAGTATACAACATAAGCAAAATAAAATTGCCTTTCGGAATATTCAAAGGAATACGCTCGTCAAGATACGAAGGAGATTTTGTAGGAATAGGAATATCGTATGGCTATCATTTTATCCTGTCTTCCCATTGGAGAGTGGAAACAAGCATCGGAATGGGATTTCTTCACACCGGATATGAGCGTTACTATTGTTCGAGTTGCGGAGAAAAGACAGGAGCAGGCAATAGAAACTTCATTGCACCTACCAAAGCGGCAATCTCCCTGGTATATATAATAAAATAATGACAAACAATAACAAATTACATATTAACACTTAAAAAAACAGATGCATATGAAAACAAACAATTTTTTATGGGCAACATTGGCAACAGCCATCCTTACACTGACAGGATGCAGCAGTGACGACAACGAACTGACAGTTCCTCAACCGCAAGATAAAACAGCACTCTTGGAACTGCGTCTGATCGGGAATGGAATAAATACTAAAGCAACCGGTGACAATTTACCCACGCAAGCCGAAGAAAACACAGTAAAGCATTTCACTGTTGCTATTTTTAACAGCGACAACACCGTAAATACCCTGCATACCGTAACCGAAAACACAACCTCGGCAACAACCATCAGCTGCACACCGGCAACAGACTGTACGGGTATCGTAGTAGCCAACGCTCCTTCCGATAGTTATTTTACAGGTGTGCTGAACAAGGACGATTTCTTGAAGAAGACCATCGCATTGGCGGATGCACAAACCAAAGACTGCCTGCCCATGAGCGGAAATATAAAAGACAAAAACGGCAACGCCACCTTCACGTTGAGCGCAGGCGACAATGAGGGAATAACCGCCCAATTGAGCCGGCTTGTGGCAAGAGTATCGATAAGCAGCATCAAAACTGACTTCGACCCCAAAGGGCAGTACTCAGCAGCAACGTACGAGTTGAAAAACATCTTTGTCCGAAATGCAATAAAAGAAGTGATACCGGGCACAGGCGAATACAGCACAACGAAAATGGGAACCCCTGCTTACCTGAGCGGAAACTACGACAGTTCCATCGGGACAGCAGATTATCTGGCAAATGCGATAAGCCCTGCTGCGGATGTAAAAAATAGACATCAGGCCAACTACTGGTTTTATGTTCTCCCAAACGAGGAAACCACCCATACGGCATTGGTACTGGAAGGTACATTCAAGAAAAACGCGGACGATACGGGAAGTACCATCTATTACCCGATAATCATCAATAAAAGCCAGAGCGGAACAACCATCACCGGAGCTTCGGGCACAGGCACTTCAAACATAGCCCGCAACACCACTTACAGCATAAAAGCCACCATCAAAAGTATAGGTATTACAGATCCTATGGAAGATATAACCCCTACTTCACTCCAACTGACGGTAAGCGTGGCGGACTGGGCATTGAATATTACCCAGGATGTGACTTTCGAATAAAACCTGAATAACAAACAATACTTAAAATAGCCATGAAGTTTCTCCGAATATCCATACTTACGGCACTACATGTATGCCTCATATTCCTGCACACATCATGTATACGGGAAGAGATGAACGCCTGTGTACAATACAAGCTGAACACACAGGCAGTGGATGAACAAGGGAATGACCTGACCGGAAACGGGATACTGGAAAAATCGGAAGTTTATCTGTTTGGAGAAAAAGGATTTATAAGAATGATACCGGCAAAAGCATCGTTGGAATATCTCTTTGGAAACCATAAGAGCGAAAGACTGACACTCGTAGCATGGGGAAACATCAAGGAAGACACCTTGATTACTATCCCCATCCTGCCGGGAACCTCCATCGAAAATGCACGCCTGAAACTGAAAAGGCATACCGAAGGCAACCATCTGCCTGTAACGGATATGTTTTATTGCCGCAAGGAGCTGAATAATACCGCCACAAGAAGCATACAGGAAGAAAGCATCACATTGGTAATGAAAAGAATAGCAGCAGGACTTAGCATACATACCCTGCACCTGGAAGAGCAATATCCCCGACAAGAAGAAAACTATACACTTCTTATAAGAGGCACGGGAACGGAAATGGACTTCACAGGTAAAGTGACAGGCGAAAATGCCGAGTACAAGCCGCTATCCATTACCGATGAGCAAGGCAATGTACATGTTCCCCCTTTCAGGATTTTTCCTACCGAGGAAGGAAAGGGCATAGAAATAGACATATACAGAGGGCAGGACAAGGTATGTACAGTGGAACGGGACAATGAAGGAAAACCTCTCTACGTAATGGCAGGAAAGCAAACGGACATTGAAATTGACTTCAAAAACACACAAATAAAAGCAACAGTAAAGGTCTTGCCTTGGGGAGAAGTGAACCAGAACACAGAAATCTAAGTAAGGAGAAGTATGACACAATTATTGAAATACAAAAGTGGTAAAATGACCGCATTATCTGTTATAGTCTTCACTGCAACCATTGTTGCCATGTTGGCATCATGCGATACCGCGCAACTCGAAATTCCGGAAGTGCAACTGACACTCCGCCTTTCGTTACCGGAAGCAGGGGAATATGCACGTACACGTGCTATCACAGCCGATGAAGAAAATGCGATAGATATTGAACAACTGAAAGTATTGGTCTTCAAGGTAGAAGGAACTTCCGAGCTCTTTGCCTATGAAACTCCGCAGATACAGTTGCAGGCAAACCGGTATACAGTGACCCTAAAGCAAAGCCAAGCGGAAGAAAAGTACAGATTAGTTGTCATAGCCAATGCCGGCAAACAATTACCGGCCATTCAGGAAAACACTCCTAAAGACGAGGTACTAAGAAAAATTACGTTCAGCGCCAGCGGCAACTGGAACACGGCCAGTCCCTCAGATTACACTCCTTTTCCCATGTGGGGAGAAAGTGCCACTGCGCAATCGATAACTTCTGCCACTACTTTGGGTTCCATCACCTTGCTTCGTGCATTGGCGCGTATAGATGTGGGCTGCGGACTCAACAAGGAAGAGACAGCAACAGGAGTCGGCGGATTCGCATTAAAAACCGTCAGCATATACCGGACTAACAATAAAGGCTATGCTGCCCCCGTAGACAGTAAGACAATCACCGGCAATGTGGTTTCAGCCGTATCCGTACCTTCTGATGCCGGCACCAATGATGTCCTGACCTATACCTGTACAGATGATAAATCATTGCTACGGACTATCTATATAGCAGAAGCAGAACAGGGAACCAACAAGGATAACAATATATGTCTGGTCATAGGCGGGATTTATACAGGAGATACATATTATTACAGAGTGGACCTGACCGTCAACGGGAGCTATATTCCTATTAAAAGGAATTGCCGCTATATCGTAAATATCAAAGCTGTGAACAGCATAGGCTATACAACAGAAGAGGAAGCACTCCACGGCGACATTGTATTGTCCGTTACTGCCGACTTGTCGGCAGAAGCATGGGGCAGCCAGACAGAAGCGGGCAAGGGAACAATAACATTACTCTAAAAACAGTATAAAACAGATGGCAAAAATCATATCCTATACAGTATTCATACTATTATTCGTAACCGGATGTAGTACCGATGAAACGGAATATTTTCCAGAAGATAATGTATTGGTCGAAGTCAAAGCGCCACAGACCGATGGGTGGAGTACAAAGGATTATATCAACACCCGGAATTACTCAGAGAAAACAACCGTACGGAAAGAGGAAGACGGACTGAATATAAAAATACATACGCTTCCCGATACGAAAGGAACTGCAAAAAGCGGCATAAATACCCGCTGGACGAATATGGAAGATAACATCACTTTCAGGGTGATAGCCTACAAATGTGCAGATGCCGCCAATATTTCAACGGCCAATTATGCCGGTTACGGAGATTACAGATTATCGGGTAGCAGCGTGCAAACGAACAAGAAACTATCCCTTCTAATAGGAACTTATACGTTTGTCTGCTATTCTTTTGGCAATTTAAATTCCTTAGCCGGCTTCGATAACAGTACAACCAATATACCTGTTTCAAACGGACAAAATTTCATGATCTGCATAAAGCCTAATATCAGCATTAACAAAGCGGAAGATAGTAAATACACTTTGGACAATATTGTATTCAAACACCTGTGCGCACGATATAGGGTATTGGCAAAAGCACAAAGTGGAAGAATGAGTAACATCACAGCATGTTCCGGTTCCATAACATTGCCTAAAAAGACAGCAGTCTATTCATTTACCGACAACACATTGAATGTACAAGAAGAGAATACAGAAACCGTAAACATACTTTGGAACAATCCGGACGCCATGGAAGTATATAGCGAATACATATATTTACTTCCTCAAAACTCTGCAAAGATAACCGTCAGCCTGGATTTGACTGTTGGCGGAAAAGCCTACACAAACAAAAGTATCACAGCGGACGGATTGACATTTACTGCAAACAATACATACTACAGCAGCATAGATTTTAGTACAGAACAAGGTTACATAGTCGGAGGCGTAATATGGGCCAACGGAAATCTTTATTACGAGAACAATGAATATAAATTCTTTCCGAATACAGAAGACTTCATAGGAGGTACAAATACCGGCGAAATATTCTATTATAATGCACTGCTGCCATATCCATCCCTTAAAACAGATCCTGTAAAAACCTGGAATCCGGCGAATGACCCATGCAGTAAAATCGCTCCGGCAAACACATGGCGCACTCCAAGTTCCAAGGACTTCACCAAGTTACAGGAAGCAGGTTATACGATAGATGCAGTAAGTGGAAGCAAGAAAGGGTTCAAATTCGGCAATACGCTTTTCCTGCCGTATTGCGGTTATCTGCAATCCAAAGTGTCTCCATATTATAAAGACAAAGACTATCGCGGATTATATGCCACTTCCGATTACAAATATATATTTGTATTTTGGAACAGTGCTTATAACGGAAAAGCCGGATGCAACATGCCTAATGACTACAACTGCCCGTGGGATGCTTTTTGTATCCGGTGCATTCGGGATTAACACCGGTCTGGCAGATTTGCTGCAATTCTTGTTGTACTGCACTACCTATGACACAAAAAGCCAGCTAATCCATTGCGAGTTAGCTGGCTAATTCTATAATATTTTCCGAAAAATCTTAGGGGTTCTGCCCAATACCATTAGAACGGTACAGGCCCGTCCAATCCCACCCCGCCAAACGGATTGTCCGTTTGAGGCATATAATCGGAGGCAGACGGAGGCGGTGGCGTAGAGGGACTGCCAATGGGCGCATTCATACGCGAACCGAACGTGGCTCCTCCCATACCCTCGGTAGGCGGCGGAATAACCATATCGTCTTCCGGATTCTGGAAGCGGGTGTACTGGCCGATAAAGCGCAGGCGCACATCGCCCACGGCACCGTTACGGTGCTTGGCTATGATAATTTCCGCCATGCCGCGCAGGTCTGTGCCGTCGGCGGAAGTATAAATCTTGTAATATTCGGGACGGTGGATGAAGCACACCATATCGGCATCCTGCTCGATGGCTCCGGACTCGCGAAGGTCGCTCAACTGCGGACGCTTACCCTCTTCTCCCTCACGGTTCTCTACACCACGGTTCAACTGAGACAGGGCGATAATGGGAATGTTCAGCTCCTTGGCCAACCCCTTTAACGAACGCGAAATCGTACTCACCTCTTCCTGACGGCTGCCGAACGACATGCCGCTGGCATTCATTAATTGCAGGTAGTCGATAATAATTACCTTCACCCCATGCTCGCGAACCAGACGGCGGGCCTTGGTACGAAGTTCGAATACGGAAAGCGAGGGAGTATCATCCACGTACAGAGGCGCATCCAGCAGGTCGCGCAGCTTATAGTCCAACTGCTGCCATTCGTAATCGGCAAGCTGTCCGCTTTTGATTTTCTCACTCGGTATCTCGCACACGTTGGAGATGAGACGGTTCACCAACTGTACGTTGCTCATTTCAAGGGAGAACAAGGCAACGGGATTGCGGAAGTTCACGGCGATGTTCTTCGCCATGGAGAGCACGAACGCCGTCTTACCCATGGCAGGACGGGCGGCTATGATAATGAGGTCGGAGTTCTGCCAGCCGGAAGTCATCTTGTCCAGTTTCGTAAATCCGCTCTCAAGACCGCTCAAACCGTCGGTACGGGCGGCGGCTTTCTGAATAAGGTCGTACGCTTCGGCAATGACCGGATTGATTTGCGTATAGTCCTTCTTCATGTTCTGCTGCGAAATCTCGAAGAGCTTGCCTTCGGCTTCCTGCATCAGGTCGTCCACATCGAGCGTCTCGTCAAACGCCTTGGACTGTATGTTACTGGTGAAGGTTATCAGCTCACGCGCCAACGCCTTTTGGGCAATGATACGGGCGTGATACTCGATATGCGCAGAGGATGCCACCTTGCTGCTGAGCTGGGTGATGTAGAACGGGCCGCCCACCTCTTCCAAATCTCCGCGCTTGGCAAGCTGCTCCTTCACGGTGAGAATGTCCACCGGTTTCTGATTGACGGCAAGGTCTGTGATAGCGGAGTATATCAGCTGATGCCGGTGTTCGTAAAAAGATTCGGGACGGAGAATTTCGCTCACCAGCGAATAAGCGTCTTTCTCGATCATCAATGCACCCAGTACGGCCTCTTCCAGTTCCGGCGCCTGCGGCTGGATACGCCCGTAATCGTTGACCGGCTGGGGTGATTTCGACTTCGGGGTGCGGGTTGTTCGTCTTTGTTCTGCCACTTTATGAATTAAGAATTGAAATTTAAAAATTAAGAAATAAATAGTCCGCCTTTCAAAAGGGAAAGCAAAGATAAATGATTTTATTGATAGCAATCAACAAATCGTTGTTAAGTTTTCAATCTACTATGAACAGAATTCATTAACTTTGTCTCCGAAGCCTGCTTTGACAGGCCCGTTTTTATTTTTAAATTTTCAATTCTTAATTTAACGATGCTTACTTTTCCGAATGCTAAAATAAACCTGGGACTGAATATTACAGAAAAACGACCGGACGGTTACCATAACCTGGAGACCATCTTCTACCCTATTCCCGTTGAAGATGCGCTGGAAATAAACCCGCTGCGCGAGGGTGACGGAAAATATTGCCTGCATCAGGCTGGTATGGAAATAGCGGGAGAAGCGGAAAACAACCTCGTGGTGAAAGCGTATAAGCTGCTGGACGGGTTGTTCGACCTGCCGCCGGTGGACATTCATCTGTTCAAGCATATCCCATCGGGGGCCGGATTGGGTGGCGGCTCGGCAGATGCTGCATTTATGCTGAAAATGCTGAATGAGAAGTTCGGCCTTGGACTGAGTACCGGGACTCTGGAAGAGTATGCCGCCCGCCTGGGAGCGGATTGCGCTTTCTTCATCCGGAATGCTCCTACTTATGCGGAAGGCATCGGAAATATGTTCTCGCCTGTATTCTTGTCGCTGAAAGGGTATCAGCTCTGGCTGGTAAAACCGGATATATTCGTTTCCACACGGGATGCTTTCTCACAAATAAAGCCGCACCGTCCGGAACGGTCACTGAAAGATACGGTGCAGCTGCCCGTTGAAACATGGAAAGAGTATATGGTGAATGACTTTGAAGAGAGCGTGTTCCCACAGTTTCCCGCTATCGGGGCAATCAAGGATGAGATGTACCGGCAAGGCGCCGTCTATGCGTCGATGAGCGGTTCGGGATCATCGGTGTACGGACTGTTTGCAGCGGATGCCGTATTGCCGGATGTAGACTTCGGTGAAAAAGCATTCGTATATAAAGGAAAGCTGACCGTTTAAAAGTATGAAATATAAAGTATGAGGAATGAACCATGCGGACGGGACATTGTTATACCCTATATTTTATACTTCATACTTAATTTCAGGATGAAAAGATTCAGATTTTGTTTGGTAGCAGGCATGCTACTGTTTATTTCCGTTTCCACCGTTGCCAAAGGAGTTCCCACAAGCATACAGGCTGCTTTCGAAAAGATGTACCCGTATGTTGCAAATGCCCAATGGGAACAGATGGCAGGATGTTACGTAGCGGAATTCGTTATTGACGGCAGGGAAACAGATGTGTGGTTCGATGAAAATGCCCAATGGGTAATGATGGAGAATGATGTGGAGTCGCTGGAGAAAGTTCCCGCTCCCGTTGCGGAAGCATTTATGGAAAGCATTATGGCTTCCATGAGATTGAGGGATGTAAGGATAGTCACGTTTCCCAAACGCCCTGCGGTAATCGTTATCGAAGTGGAAGGCTACAATTCCGGTGAAGAATTCCAACTGTTCTATGCACCGGACGGAAAGCTGCAACGGCAACTGAATGTGAGTGAACTGGGCGGAGAGATTTACCCGGGACTCTTTAATTAAGCATAAAAGTATGAGGTATAACCATGCGGATGGAACACGGTTATACCTCATACTTTATATTTTATACTTAAACTCAGTACACTTCTACTTTCGCGGCTATCCGTTTGGCTTTATCGCGCAGCGCATCGAGGTCGCTGTCCAACGGGGCATAGCACAATACAACACCCATACGGCGATTGACGCGGGTGGTAGGCTTGCCGAAGATACGCAAGTAAGTATCTTCTTCTTTGGTCACCTCTTCCATGCCGCGGTAGTTGGGACGCTCCTGACTGGCAATGGGCGAAAGGATAACGGCACTTGCCCCTATCCGCTCCTGCTTGATACCCGGAATGGGCAAACCGAGTACGGCGCGGCAATGCAATTCGAATTCGTTCAGGTTCTGTGTTCCTGCCAGTGTCACCATGCCCGTATCGTGCGGACGCGGAGAGAGTTCGGAGAAGTAAACGCCGTTCTCGTGACTCAGGAAGAATTCCACTCCCCACAAACCGGCGCCGGTCAGGGCACGGGTCACTTTCTCCGCCATATCCTGCGCTTCCTTTAAATGAGCAGGGTCGATATGGGCGGGCTGGAAGCTCTCGCGATAGTCGCCGCCCTTCTGCACATGTCCGATAGGCGGGCAGAACAAGGTAGGGCCATTCTTTTGGGTAACCGTCAGCAAGGTGATTTCACTATCGAACTTGATAAACTCCTCAATGATAAGCTCCTTGATGTCGCCACGGCTTCCGTTGCAGCCGTACTCCCAGGCATGCTCCAGTTCGTCGGCACTCTTTACGAGCGACTGCCCCTTACCGGAAGAGGACATCAGCGGCTTTACCACACAGGGGAAACCGATTTTTTCGGCAGCAGCCTTCAGCTCATCCAGAGATTTGGCATAGAAGTACCTGGCTGTTTTCAGTCCCAGTTCCTTGGCGGCAAGGTCGCGGATAGCCTTACGGTTCATTGTAAAGTTGACCGCACGCGCGCTGGGCACAACCTGAATACCCTCTTTCTCGAAATCGTACAGGCGTTCCGTACGGATAGCCTCTATTTCGGGTACGATAATGTCCGGCCGGTGTTTGCGCACCACACGTTCCAATGCTTCGCCGTCCAGCATGCTGAACACTTCGCACTCGTCCGCCACCTGCATGGCGGGTGCTCCGGCGTAAGAGTCGCAGGCTATGATATATTGCCCTTTACGCTGAGCTGAAATTACAAACTCTTTACCCAGTTCACCGGAACCTAACAGTAAAATCTTTTTCATCGGTTACTAATTTATTTACTACCTATTATTATTGTTTTCTATAATTGGCAATTTGTTGTTTATCACTGGTGCTGTTCTCTCAACAGGTCATTCACCGTCTTCACCGGATTGAATGTAGTCAGAGGAACTTCTACAAAGACCGTATTCCAGTCGCTCATGGCACCGTTCCACAATCCGGGAAGTTCCAGAGCTTTCAGGTCTTTGCCGTTCTTCGACTTATAGGAGATGAAGCCCGTAGCCTTGTCCACATACTTCACCAAATCGAACTTATGGCCCTTATAGTCGCGCACTGCACATACCAGGTCCACCGGATTGAAGTGCGTACCTTTTTCAAACATATCCTTCTTCTCAGGGTCGTTCATGTCAATCTGAGAACTTTCGAGGATTTGCAGGGAAATTGTACCGTCGCTGTTGTAAGCAAGGAACGGACCGCCGCCCGGCTCGCCTACGTTCTTCACCATGCCGCAGACACGCATCGGACGGTTCAGCTTCTCTTTCAGGTAAATCACCAGTTCGGCATCTTCCAGGTTCTTCGTTTCGGGGTTCTTGCAGAACAGCTTCTTCTGTACAAACTGCAGGATGTCGAGAACCTGCTCGTGCGTGTACTTGCCGCTGTCCAGCAGTTGCAGATAGGCAAAAGCCTGCTGCTGCAAGGTGATGAGCACACCGGCAATCAGCTTCTTATATAATACGGTATCGCCTTTCAGTTTATCGGGCACTACGTTGTCGATGTTCTTGATGAAGATGACATCGGCATCGAGGTCGTTCAGGTTCTCTATCAATGCGCCGTGACCGCCCGGACGGAACAGAAGCTTGCCGTTATCGCGGAAAGGCTTGTTCTCCATATCGGCGGCGACGGTATCGGTGCTCGGTTTCTGCTCGGAGAAGCTGATGTTGTAATCCACGCCGTATTTTCTGGCATAAGCCGCGGCTTTCTCGTCTACCAATGCCTTGAACAGCGCACGGTGCTCGGGAGATACGGTGAAGTGCACATTTACCTTACCGCTCTTGTTGGCAGCATAAAGCGCACCTTCCACCAGATGTTCTTCGAGCGGGGTACGGCTGCCGTCCTCGTATTTATGAAACTTCAGCAATCCTTTCGGAAGCGCGCCGTAATTCAATCCTGCCGATTCGAGCAGGGCGGCAACCACCGCCTTGTAATTGCCGGCGGCAATCAGGGCGGGAATATCCTTGTCGGTTGTTTTCAGGCAAGCGGCGTTCAGGTCGTCATAGAAAGCGAACTTCCCGATTTTCCCGAAGAATGTTTTCTCAAAGTCCGACTGCGGAGCATCGTATTCCGCTCCGAGGAATTCAAATAAATTCTTAAACATACGGCTTGCCGCACCCGATGCCGGAACAAATTTCACCACCGTTTTGTCTGTCTGAGTATATGCTTCCCACGCATTCAGATATTTTTTCTGCTCATCGGCATCCGGAGCCAGTATACCCTGCTCCACGGAAGCAGCGGCAGACAACTTTAAATATGGAAATCCCTTTTCGAAGCAGGCCAGCTGCTCGGCTATCTGTTCTTCCGATATGCCTTTCTTGGCAAGTAGTTCTTTGTCTTGGAGTGTTATCATAATATCTAAATTAATTAATGCCCAAAAATACAAAAAAAGCACAAGCACCGTCATGAAAAGGAAGAAAAAAACTACCTTTACAGCAGAAAATACGGACAATTATGGAAACAGGTGAATTTTTCACAGCCGAAGAGAAGCGTTTGCTCTTCGTGCTCTACCGAAAATTATTGCAGCTTTCCGGAGAGACGCTCCACAAGGGCGATTGCAGAAAGCTGAAAACACATCTTGTAAACTCTATACAGAACAACCGCATACAGCGGGATATCTTCGGGCTGAACCCGATTATAAAGGATATGCAGACCGCCGTTATCGTGGCGGAAGAGATAGGCATGAGGCGGGCATCCATCCTGGGACTGATGCTCCACGACTCCGTGCGCTGCGGCACCTGTACCGCCGAAGAGGTGGAACGGAACTACGGCGAGGATGTGGCGGGCATCATACGCGGACTGATACGGGTAAACAAACTTTACGCCAAAAGCCCCACCATCGAGTCGGAGAACTTCCGCAACCTGCTGCTGTCCTTTGCAGAGGACATGCGCGTTATCCTCATCATGATTGCCGACCGCGTGAACATCATGCGCCAGATAAAGGAGTGCAAGAACGACGAGGCACGCAGGCAGGTGGCCAATGAAGCCGCCTATCTGTACGCTCCCCTCGCCCATAAGCTGGGTCTGTACAAACTGAAGTCGGAACTGGAAGACCTTTCGCTGAAGTACACGGAGAAGGAAGTCTACTACCACATCAAGGAGAAACTGAACGAAACCAAGGCATCGCGCGACAAGTATATAGCCGCTTTCATCGCTCCGGTACAGAAGAAACTGGAAGAGGCGGGACTGCACTTCCACATCAAGGGACGCACCAAATCCATCCACTCCATCTACCAGAAGATGAAGAAGCAGAAGTGCCCTTTCGAGGGTGTGTACGACCTGTTTGCCATCCGTGTAATCCTGGACTCCCAAGTGGAAAAGGAGAAGCTGGAGTGCTGGCAGGCATATTCCATTGTAACGGATATGTACCAGCCCAACCCGAAGCGTCTGCGCGACTGGCTGTCCGTGCCCAAGAGCAACGGCTACGAATCGCTGCACATCACCGTCATGGGGCCTGAGGGCAAATGGGTGGAAGTGCAGATACGCACCGAACGCATGGACGAGATAGCCGAACGGGGGCTTGCCGCCCACTGGCGGTACAAGGGCGTGAAAGGCGAAAGCGGACTGGACGAATGGCTGACTTCCGTACGTGAAGCGCTGGAGAATTCCGACAGCAGCGGACTGGAGACCATGGACCAGTTCAAGCTGGATTTATACGAAGACGAAGTGTTCGTCTTTACCCCCAAGGGAGACTTGTTCAAACTGGGCAAGGGTTCCACCGTGCTCGACTTCGCCTTCCACATCCACAGCAAGCTGGGCTGCAAATGTATAGGAGCCAAGGTAAACGGCAAGAACGCACAGTTGAAGCAGATACTGAACAGCGGCGACCAGGTGGAAATCATGACGTCCAATACACAGACGCCCAAGCAGGACTGGCTGAACATCGTCACCACTTCCAAGGCGCGCACCAAGATACGGCAGGCGCTCAAGGAAATGGCTGCCCGCCAGCACGCCTTTGCCAAGGAGACATTGGAACGTAAGTTCAAGAACCGGAAAATAGAGTATGACGAGGGTACGATGATGCGCCTCATCAAGCGGCTCGGCTTCAAGGTGGTGACGGACTTCTACCAGAGCATTGCCGATGAAACGCTCGACGTGAACGACATCATCGACAAGTACCTCGAACTCCAGAAACGGGAGAACGACACGCACGACGACATCGTGTACCGCAGCGCCGAAGGCTATAACCTGCAGGCTGCCGCCCTGCCCGAAGAGACTGCCGCCAAAGAGGATGTGCTCGTCATCGACCAGAACCTGAAAGGGCTGGACTTCAAGCTGGCACGCTGCTGCAATCCTATCTACGGAGATGAGGTATTCGGTTTCGTAACCGTAAGCGGCGGCATCAAGATACACCGCTGCGACTGTCCGAATGCAAGCGACTTGCGCGAACGCTTCGGATACCGCATCGTAAAGGCACGCTGGGCAGGCAAGTCGCAAGGCACGCAATACCCCATTACGCTGCGTGTGGTGGGACACGACGACATAGGCATCGTTACCAATATCACTTCCATCATCTCCAAAGAGACCGGCATTACGCTGCGAAGCATCGGCATAGACTCGCACGACGGATTATTCTCGGGAACGCTTACCATCATGGTAGGCGACACCGGAAGACTGGAAGCGCTCATCAAGAAGCTGAGGACGGTAAAGGGAGTAAAGCAGGTATCGCGCAACTGACGGGGTAAATCCCAAGTTCAACATTGCGGACCGTAAAGTGCTACACTACGTTTCTAAAGTGCTACTTGGCGACGCTAAAGTTCTACTTTACAATCCTAAAGTAGAACTCTACGTTTCCCAAGTCCAACACTGCGTCTTCCCCGCCCTTATTTCTCAATGTTTTAATTCTAAAGACTCAATTTACCAACTATGCGATACGATTTCAAAAAACAGCTCCGCAGTTTCGGTTATGCCTGGCAGGGCATCCGGAGCTGCGTAGGCAAGGAGCAGAACCTGAGTTTTCATCTGATTGCCATGACGGCAGTAACCCTTGCGGGATTTGTTTTAGGCATTACACGCACGGAATGGACAGTCGTTATCCTCTGTTTCGGTGTGGTGATTGCCGCCGAGCTGTTCAACACCGCTATCGAAAGGCTGGTAGACCTGGTATCTCCCGAACGGCACCCCGTTGCGGGGCAGGTAAAAGACATTGCCGCCGGAGCAGTGCTGGTGTGCGCTGTTGCGGCGGCAATTATAGGATTGATAATCTTTATACCGTATCTTTAAAGGCAGACGTTATCTTACCCTTTTCCTTTTATAGTAGGGATACGTCAGCAGGACGAAGAAGAACAAGGCAAGTATGGCGGCTACACCGGCGGCGTGGTAAAGCAGGAATGCATCTGCCAGGCGGCAAGCCGTTGCCAGACCCGCCAAAAGTCCGGTTTCCATAACCAGGTAGCAAGTCGTGTTGCCCGTTCCCCGCTGGCAGTGATGAGACAGTTTTACGAACATCCTTGTAAACGGCAGCGTCAGAAACACCAACGCCGCCAATGCCAGGAATGCAATGTAGTCGCCTATATAGAGCAGTGGCAGCAACACGCCCGGCACGAAAGCTATCAGCAACATATTCAGTGCAGGAACCCATGCACGCGGCAGCAGGAAGCGGTCCAGGCTGCACAGCCTCAACCCGATAGGCGCACGGAAAGCCACATATACCCTCGATGCGAAATACATGCCGAGAACTCCCACGGCAACGGCTGTATAAACAACCGTGCGGAAGCCGTAAAGGTCGTACAGCAGGAAGCCTGCGCACGCCCCTGCCAGCATACCCAGCCGGGCAGACCACGCATAGACCAGATTGCCGGCACTGCGCCTTGTAGATGTGGTAATGTCGATAGCCACCGTAATGCCCGCCGTCGTTGCCAGTCCGAAACATACGCCCTGTACCGAAGCAAGCAGCATCAGCTTGAGGTAGCTGTCGGCAAAGGCATACCCTGCCATTGCAGCCAGCATGACGAAAGCAGAGGAAAGCAATACGTTCTTCCGCTTATACTCATCGCACAGATAGGCATGAAACGGACCTGCCGCAAACATGGCCGCAATGAATGCCAGAAACATGTCGCCTGTCCGAGAAACGGACATTCCCAACTGCTCCGGCATTACGAACGAAAGTACGGGAAAGAGCATGTAGACGGATGCGAACAGCAGCAAATTAGCTGTGCACATCCGCCAGAAGTTCAGCGTCATAAGCCTGTCAGTACTGTTCTTTCTCATTCGGGAAGTCTAAGTTCTTCACATCGGAAATGTAATGGCTGATAGCATCGGTCATTACAGTATGCAGGTCGGCATAACGGCGCAGGAAACGGGGGCGGAAACCGTTGTTCATGCCCAGCATATCCTGCACTACCAGCACCTGGCCGTCCACACCGCTACCGGCGCCGATACCGATGACGGGAATAGTCAGCTCGCCTGCCACACGCTCTGCCAACGCAGCGGGAATCTTCTCCAGTACAAGGGCAAAGCATCCGGCTTCTTCCAGCAGGTGGGCGTCGCGTACCAGCTTCTCCGCTTCGGCATCGTCCTTGGCGCGTACCGTGTATGTTCCGTACTTGTTGATAGACTGAGGCATCAGTCCGAGGTGTCCCATAATAGGAATACCTGCGCTGAGAATGCGTTTTACCGTACCGATGATTTCTTCCCCGCCTTCCAGTTTCAGGGCATCGGCATGGCTCTCCTTCATGATGCGGATGGCAGATGCAAGACCTTCCATTTCGTTTCCCTGATAAGAGCCGAAAGGCATATCCACCACTACCATTGCGCGCTTTACGCCGCGCACGACGGACTTGGCATGATAAATCATCTGGTCGAGGGTTATGGGCAGCGTAGTCACGTTGCCCGCCATTACGTTGGAAGCGGAGTCGCCCACCAGGATGACGTCCATACCTGCGCCGTCGACAATCTGCGCCATGGTATAGTCGTACGAGGTCAGCATCGATATTTTTTCGCCTCTCTGTTTCATCTCAACAAGGCGATGCGTAGTTACTTTACGAGTGTCGTCTGAAATATATCCAGCCATAATCTTAATGAATGTGTTAATGAGTTATCAATTAAAATAGCGCGCAAAGTTAGCGCTTTTTCCCATTACTTGTGCACTTGAAGCATTTTATCGTAAGTGAATCCCGTAAAATCATCCAATACACAATGACATAACGGAGCTATAGCCTCACGGGAGTTGGTCGTTGCCAGCCCTATCACGGTGGCTTCGGATGCCATGCCCGCTTTCAGTCCGTTAAAGGAGTCCTCGAATACATAGGTGGTGTCGGGAGTCGTGCCGAATACTTCCATACCGAGCAGGAAACAGTCGGGAGCCGGCTTTGAACGGGAAAACATCTCTGCGGTAAGAATCCGGTCGAACATAGTCCTTACCTCAGGGCGGGCACGGTAGACGGCAGCCATTTTCCGGTCGTTGGAACTGGTGACAACCGCCATTTTCACGTGGTTACGGCGCAGGTCGGCAATGAAATCGAGCACACCGGGGATGTAATCATACGCCATCTCCCGCTCAAAAGCGTTGAGGGCGGCGGTGATTTCCTGCTGTTCCTTTGTCTTTCCGGCAAAGAAAGTGTCGTAGATGTAGGTCATGGTCTGCCCCTTTATGCGGCTCTCCAAATCGTCCATGCCCAGATAGTCCACTCCCGCTTTATGCCAAAAGACGGAATACTGCGTTTCGGTATCCATTACCACTCCGTCGAAATCGAACAGGACGGCCGTTGTTTTTGTTGTATCCATATTAAAAAACAAATATAATATTCGGGCGCAAAGGTCTGAATAATCATCGAACTGAGCAAATATTCACTATCTTTTGATAAGATAGGAAGCTTTCACTATCTTTGCAAACACTTAATTGACGTATATCCAATGAACGATCCGCACATTTTGGGAACCGAACGAATAGGCAAACTGCTTGTGCAGTATTCCATCCCTGCCATTATCGGTATGACAATTACTTCGTTATATAATATCATCGACAGTATATTCATCGGTCATGGCGTAGGCGCCATGGGTATTGCCGGGCTTGCCATCACCTTTCCGCTGATGAACCTGGTGGTCGCTTTCTGTACGGTAGTCTCGGCAGGCGGCTCCACCATATCATCCATACGTCTGGGGCAGAAAGATACGGACGGAGCCACAGAAGTGCTGAACCACACCCTGATGCTGTGCCTTGTCAACGCATTCCTGTTCGGCGGCATCTCCTTTATCTTCCTGGACGAAATCCTGCGCTTTTTCGGTGCCAGCAACGAAACGCTGCCGTATGCACGGAACTTTATGCAGATAATCCTGTTGGGTACGCCGGTGACATATACAATGATAGGGTTAAACAACATCATGCGTGCCACGGGGTATCCCAAGAAAGCGATGCTGACTTCGATGGTTACGGTGGTGTGCAACATTATTCTCGCCCCTATCTTCATCTTCCACTTCGGCTGGGGTATCCGCGGCGCGGCAACGGCAACGGTCATTTCGCAATTTATCGGCATGATATGGGTGGTGAGCCACTTCCTGCAAAAGACAAGCATCGTACGCTTGCAACCGGGTTTCTGGAAGATGAAAAAGCGTATTATCAGCAGCATTTTCTCCATAGGGATGTCTCCGTTCCTGATGAATGTAACGGCATGCGTCATCGTCATCATCGTCAACAACAGCCTGCAACGTTACGGCGGCGACATGGCTATCGGCGCTTACGGCATCATGAACCGGCTGCTGGTGCTGTACGTAATGATTGTACTGGGACTGACCATGGGCATGCAGCCCATCGTGGGCTACAACTTCGGAGCACAGAAGTACGACCGCGTAAAGGCTACGCTGCGCCTGAGCATCCTTACGGGCGTGTGCATCACCAGTACGGGCTTTATCATCTGCGAACTCTTTCCGCATGCCGTATCGGCTGTCTTTACCAGTGACGGGCAACTGATTGACATGGCTTCCAGAGGAGTGCGTATCGGCATAGCCATGTTCCCGCTGGTAGGTGCGCAAATCGTTATCGGCAACTTCTTCCAAAGCATCGGCAAGGCGAAAATCAGCATATTCCTGTCCCTTACCCGGCAGTTGTTGTACCTGCTGCCGGGACTGATTATCCTGCCCCGCTACATGGGGCTGGACGGTATCTGGACGTGTATGCCCGTATCGGACTTCTTTGCATTCGTTACGGCGGTCATTGCCCTGTGGATATATGTAAAGAAACTGAAGAGGTTGTCTCCTCTCCAGTCTTAATCCTTATAAATCGTTCGAGGCTACGCTCGCCACCACGCTGCCGTCGAACAAGTGTACCGTGCGGTGTGCAAACGAGGCATCGTGCCGGGAGTGCGTCACCATGACAATGGTAGTGCCTTCCCGGTTCAGTTCCGTCAGCAGGTTCATCACTTCCGCACCGTTCTTGGAGTCCAGGTTACCGGTAGGCTCATCGGCAAGAATCAGTTTCGGGTTCGTCACCACGGCGCGGGCAATGGCTACACGCTGCTGCTGACCGCCGGAAAGCTGTTGCGGAAAGTGCTTGGCACGGTGGCTGATGTTCATCCGTTTCAGGATATCATCTACCATGCGCTTGCGTTCACCCGCTTTCACGCCCAAATAGGTAAGAGGCAGTTCTACATTTTCGTAAACGTTCAGCTCATCTATCAGGTTGAAGCTCTGGAACACGAATCCCAGCTTGCCTTTGCGCACGCGGGTACGTTCTTTCTCTTTCAGGTCCGCCACTTCCTGCCCAAGCAACTTATAACTGCCTTCCGTAGGATTGTCCAGCAGACCGAGTATATTCAATAAGGTAGACTTGCCGCAACCGGACGGGCCCATGATGGCTACAAATTCCCCTTCTTTCACTTCGAGGTTTACATGGTTCAATGCTACCGTCTCCACTTCCGAGGTACGGAATACTTTACTGATGTCGTTTATCTTAATCATATTGTTTTGTTTTTCTATGTTATACGCTTCTTATTCACTCTTGATACTGTTCACAGGGTTCTCGTTGGCTATCCGCCAGGACTTCCAAAGGACGCAGCCTACGATTACCGCCAGATTGGCGATTACCACCAGCAGATATACAACCCAACCGAGAGGAACCTGCTCGGCAAACTGCTCCATCCAGATACCGTTGATGTACCACGATGCAAGGGTTCCGAGAACAACTGCCGGCAATGCTACGACAAGCACGTCTTTGGAAAGCAATTCCAGGATAGAGGACGCTTCCGCACCGTTGACCTTGCGGATGGCAATCTCCTTGCCGCGACGGCATACTTCATCGGCAGTATATCCTATCAGCCCCATCAGCATGACGAAGAACATCGTTACGGCCGCCATAAGTGTGGCATTGCGGAACACGCGGACACTGTTGTAGGAATCGGTAATCTGCTTTTCATAGCTGACGAAGTCGATGGTCTGATTGCCGAAGGCATCAGCTGCATCCTTGTTCAGTTGCCGCAGGTTCTGTACAAAAGGTTCTTTCAAACGGACATGTACCGTCCCCGTGAAATGTTGATTATAGCGGGCGACGAAAGGCATCTTGGCTTCCGTGAAATCCCCTATCTGGAAATCTTTCAGCACCCCCGCCACTTTCATCTGTACAGCATTGTCTACATCAACGGTACGCCCTACGGCATCGTTTCCCCAATGCATCATATCCGCAAATGTTTCATTTACGATTATCTCATCTTTCGTACGTGCCATACGCCCCGCCTTGAACGCCATGCCCATCATTGCCGGATAGTCCTCCCGCATATAGTAACAGGCACGTGTGGAAAAAAGCACATTGCCCGATGCGTCACGAATCATAGAGCCGCTATATCCGCTGACAGGCGTATTGTTGGCGCTGGTCACCGCCTCTACATAAGGAAGCCCTTTAAAGAACCGGAGAGCGGCATCACTCTCTTTATCCTCGTTCCAATAGGCATTGGCAAACGCCATCCGCTGTGGATTATACCCCATATCCTTGTTCAGCACATATTGATACTGCACCATCACCACGCACATAAGTCCGCAAATGAATGCCACCCCTGCAAACTGGATGAAAAGCAGCGGACGCTTCCAGCCTTTCTTCCCTTCGGTATAGCGGCGGAACACTTGGGATACGGGAATACGGGCAAACAAACGTCCCGGCAATACTCCGCCCACCATAAACAGTATGCCGACCACCGTCAGCGGAACCCAGATACGTTCCGGAGCAAGCAGCAAAGAAAGTTTCGCCGCAGCGGTATCTTCAAAGAACTCCCGGAAATTCAGCAGCACCAAAGTCATCAGGAGCAATGCCGCCGCAATGATAATCCCCGTTTCCAAAAGGAACATGCCGAATATCTTGCCACCGCTTGCCCCATTGCATTTATGCACGCCTACCGCTTTGGCACGGTATGTAAGTGAGGAAATGGAAATCAGCACGTAGTTCAGCGCCGCAATGAAAAGAATGGCAAGGCCGAGGACGGTCATGATATTACGCATCCGCTCTACGCTTTCATAATTGCGGTAGGTGTCACGGATAGGCTTTACAAACGCCGTATAGCCATACTTCTTTTTGTCCTCTTCCGGGCGATATTTCTCTATCATAGCGTCTATACGCGCATTCACTACCGACTTGTCCGCACCGGGGCGGAAACGGATGTATTCGGGATAACTGTCTCCCCCGCGCCATGAGTAGTTGCCGACTCCGTCGTTCCACAAGGTGGGCATAGAGATAACGGCTTCAGGATGGACGGTTGCGTTTTCGGGCAATGCCTCATAAGTACCTTTCACTATAAAGTCTTTCTCGTGATTGTAGTTGACGGTCTTTCCCACCGGATTCTCTCCGCCGAATATTCTCCCGGCAAAGCGGTCGCTTAGGAAAATCACATTGGGCTGCTGAAGGTCTTTCACCGGATTACCGCTCAGCACTTCGATACCCATTGTTTTGAAAAAGAGTGAATCCGCCACTATCTTTCTTTCGTCAAAACGGGCGTTTTCATTATATAACGGGGCATTCATCCAATGGCAGGTGCTGGTAGCAGCTTCCACCTGTTCGGGAAAATTCTCCAATATGGCGCCCGCCACAGGGCCGCAATTCTGCTCCTGCGGCGGGTACTTCTCGCCCTTAACGGTAAATACCGACCAGATTTGGTAGAGATTGTCGTAGTCTTTGTAGCAGGTGTCGAAACTCTGCTCGTACGCCACGCGGGAGAACAGCAGGATACTCATCGTCAGGCTTAATCCCAAGGAGATTATCTTGATGATATTCGAGCCGCGTCCCCGAAGCAGGGTTTGAATGACATAATAGATTTGTTTCATCGTATACTAATTTATAATTCGTAAACCTACAGTATCGGAAATACATGGCTTGCCGCCATGTTTTCCTGCCTATAATAATGCAGAAAGCGTGCCAAAGAAGTTATAGTTTTGATTATCAGGTAATCCCGCATAAATAATCCATATACAGGTGTCTAAAAATTAGACACCACCCGTCCAATAATTAGACACAGCCTGCCGAATAATCAAATACTATCTGCTTAATGCCTGCCTACAAATCAGATAAACAGACATTTATTCTTTGCAACCCCTGGCCTGATTAGCCAAATCATCACTTACAGAACAGAAAAACGGAAAATAGGACAACTTTTCTATCGAATGAAAACTTTACCTTTGCCCTCAGTTTCCATAGATATATACTGACAGATTATTCAACTTTCATAGATATAGACTGTATAGAGTTGTTATGATAAAGCCATATAAACCTTTGCTCCTGTCATTCCTCTGCCTGCTTATGGGCAGTTGCGACATGATAGACTATCATCCGTATGATGTACGCATCAACGGTGAGACCGATGTAAACGCCCATAATATTGCGGAGATAGAGCAGAAATGCAAGGACAAAACAACGATTAAGTTCGTGACCATGGGCGACTCGCAACGCTGGTACGACGAAACGCTGGACTTCGTGGGAGAGATAAACAAGCGCGATGACATCGACTTCGTTATCCACGGCGGTGACATGAGCGACTTCGGCGTGACGGACGAGTTTCTGTGGCAGCGCGACATCATGAACAAGCTCCATGTGCCCTACGTAGCCCTGATAGGCAACCACGACTGCCTCGGCACGGGAGAAGAAACATACCGCGCCGTATTTGGTGACCCTAACTTCTCATTCATTGCCGGACGGGTGAAGTTTGTATGCCTCAACACCAACGCCATGGAGTTTGACTACTCCCGCCCCATTCCCGACTTCACGTTCCTCGAAAAAGAGCTTACCGACCGCAAGGACGAATTCGACAAAACCGTTGTGTCCATGCACGTACGCCCCTATGCCGACCAGTTCAACAATAACGTGGCACGCGTCTTTCACCGCTACGTAACCGAATTTCCCGGCATACAATTCTGCACTGCTGCCCACGAGCACCACGTCTTCGAGGAAAACCTCTTTGAGGACGGCATCATGTACTACATGAGCGACTGCATGAAGAACCGCAACTACTATGTATTCACCATAACACCCGAAGGATATGAGCGCGAAGTGGTCTATTTCTAATCTGCCGGCACTCGCCGCCATCTGCCTGCTGTTGCTGTGGTGCAGCCCGCTTTCCGCACAGGAACGGGATACGGTGATTATCGTAAAGCACGATACAGTTTACCTGCAACGCAAACCCGACACCGTCGTTACCGGCCGTACACGCCACAGCCGTTACGACCGGCGCGTGCACCGCTACCGCAAACGGTGGGAAGCTTTGATTCCGACACACACCAAGATACAGTTTGCCGGCAATATGGGACTCCTCTCGCTGGGTACGGGTTGGGATTACGGCAAGCGCAACCAATGGGAAACGGATGTTTTTCTGGGTGTCCTGCCTAAATATCAGTCCGACTGCACCAAACTGACATTTACCTTGAAGCAGAACTACATCCCCTGGAGCCTGCAAATCAAGGAAAGCCGGTTCTCGGCAGAACCCCTTACCTGCGGTATGTACTTCAACACCGTATTCGGCGATGAATTCTGGGTGAACGAACCGGATCGTTATCCGAAAGGCTACTACGGTTTCTCGTCCAAAGTACGCATCCATGCTTTCCTCGGACAACGCATTACGTATGACATCGACCCGCGCCGCAGATTTACGGCAAAAGCCATTACGCTGTTCTACGAAATCAGTACCTGCGACCTGTACATCGTAAGTGCATTCACCAACAAGTACCTGAAGCCGAAGGATTACCTGAGCTTGTCCTTCGGAGTGAAGCTACAGTTGCTGTAAGACATGTCTTTCAAGTGAAATTACAGTTACCGCAAGGTCGCCGGCTGTATCTTGCAGTGGTACGAAATGTATCCCACGGTGGTACAAGAAGTACCTCGCTATGGTACGGCATGTACCCTGAGGTGGTACAGCACCTACCATGCCGTGGTATGACACCTACCTTGTCGTGGTACGGCATGTACTCTGAGGCGGAACGTAGCGCAGCCCCTCTTCTGCTACTGCTTTGGTTACTTCCGCTCCTTATAAAAAAACATCCATGTATCTTGCCGGGCAGCAAAGCCCAATGAAAAAGTCCCCGAATTATTCCTCTCCTTTCCCTTCTTTCTCGGGAAAATAGAATATATTTGCCCTCACAAATATAACAAGACATCGTTCTGCCATGAAGAAATCCGGAAACATTCTTATCGTTGATGACAATCGCGGCGTACTCACCGCATTGCAACTGCTGTTGAAGCCTTATTTTGATAAAATAACCGTCCTTTCTTCACCGGTTACCCTTCCCGCCACCTTACGCGAAGACACCTGGCAGGCAGTGCTTCTTGATATGAATTTCACATCCGGCATCAATACCGGAAACGAGGGGCTTTACTGGCTGCACGAAATAAAGAAACAATATCCGGCGCTCCCCGTAGTGCTGTTCACCGCCTATGCCGACATAGACCTTGCCGTACGGGGGATAAAGGAAGGAGCAACGGATTTTATCGTCAAGCCCTGGGACAACGGAAAGTTAGTGGAAACCCTGCTAAATGCCGCACAAAACGCCCCTGCATCCGGGAAGAAAACAGCAACCACGCCTGCAAGCACCGCTTCTTCCATGTACTGGGGAGAAAGCCCCATCATGCAGCAGCTTCGCATGCTGGTAGAAAAGGTAGCGGCCACCGATGCCAACATCCTCATCACCGGCGAGAACGGCACGGGTAAAGAGATGCTTGCCCGCGAGATACATGCCCTCTCCGCACGCTACCGCAAGGAAATGGTAAGCGTGGACATGGGCGCCATTACCGAAAGCCTTTTTGAAAGCGAGCTTTTCGGCCATGTGAAGGGGGCGTTCACCGATGCCCATGCCGACCGTCCCGGAAAGTTCGAGGTTGCCGACCACAGCACGCTCTTCCTCGATGAAATAGGCAATCTCCCCTATCACCTGCAAGCCAAACTGCTGACCGCCATCCAGCGCCGCAGCATCGTGCGGGTGGGCAGCAATACGCCTGTTCCCGTAGATATCCGCCTTATCTGCGCCACCAACCGCAACCTGTCCGAAATGGTGGACAAAGGAGAATTCCGTGAAGACCTGCTCTACCGCATCAACACCATCCATCTTGAAATTCCCGCGCTGCGTGAACGGCAGGAAGATATAATCCCGCTGGCAGAGCGTTTCATCACACGTTTCTGCAAACAATACGGGAAGCCGGCCTTGCGTCTGGACAATGCGGCGCGGGAGAAGCTGATGCTGCACCCCTGGTCCGGCAACATCCGCGAACTGGAACATGCCATTGAAAAGGCCGTTATCATCTGCGACGGTGCATACCTCTCTGCCGGATTGTTCCAGTTACAACGCAGGAACGAAGCCCCGGAAATGCCCGCCGCATCCACTCTTGAAGACATGGAAAAGCAAATGATACGCCGCACGCTGGACAAATGCGGCGGCAATCTCTCGGCGGTGGCCTCGCAACTGGGAATTACCCGGCAGACGCTTTACAATAAAATGAAGAAGTATGGGCTTTGAGAAACCTAAGGATATCAGCCAATATTACGTTTTCCGGACTATCGTCAGCCTGCTCACAGCCGCGGCCGCCGGAATAATGTGGACGCTGTTCTTTCTGAAGCCGCCGGGCGCGCATGGTTGGGGCGACCCTCTGCTCTGGGCTGTCCTGTTCACCGTGCTTCTTTCTTTGACAGTATACTGGCAGCAACGGTTGTACCGCCGCCACACCCGTAAAGTTCTTTTCATGCTCGACGCCATTGAGAACAGTGATACTTCCGTTCACTTCTCCGAAACGGACGGAACCGAAGACAACCGCCTCGTAAACCGTTCGCTGAACCGCGTAGCCCGTATCCTGCATAATGTAAAGAGTGAAACCGCCCAACGGGAGAAGTACTACGAGCTTATCCTCGACTGCGTTAATACCGGTATCGTCGTGCTGAACGACAACGGAGCCGTCTATCAAAAGAACAACGAAGCCCTGCGCCTGCTCGGACTGGAAGTATTTACGCACGTCCGCCAACTGTCGCGCGTGGATGCCCATCTGACGGATACGCTCACCGCCTGCCGTCCCGGCGACAAGTTCCAGGCGGCATTCGGCAACGAACGCGGAACCGTAAACCTATCTGTCCGCGTCAGCGACATCACCGTACGCCAAGAGCACCTGCGCATCCTCGCCCTGAACGACATCAACAACGAACTGGACGAAAAGGAGATAGACTCCTGGATACGCCTTACACGCGTGCTGACCCACGAAATCATGAACGCCGTAACCCCCATCACTTCCCTGAGCGACACCCTGCTGAAACTGACCGAAGCCCGAATATCGAAAGAAGAGATGCGGCACGGCCTGCAAACAATCAGTACCACAGGCAAAGGATTGCTCGCTTTTGTAGAATCCTACCGCAGGTTTACGCGCATCCCCACCCCCGAACCGTCCTTGTTCTACCTCAAAGGCTTCATCAACCGTATGGCGGAACTGGCGCGGCATCAATATCCCGATACCCCGGTTACGTGCAATGTTTCCATCGTTCCCGACGATTTAATACTCTATGCCGACGAAAACCTCATTTCGCAAGTCATCATAAACTTACTGAAAAATGCCATACAGGCTTTTGAAACGGGTGCTACGGCAGCAACGGGGACAAATGCGGAAACAAGCGCAGCGACTACGGAAAAACACATCAACATACGCGCCTACTGCAACGAAGCCGAAGCCGTACTGATAGAAATATCCAACAACGGTCCTGCCATCCCCCCGGACATTGCCGGGCATATCTTTATTCCTTTCTTCACCACCAAAGAGAACGGAAGCGGCATCGGACTGAGCATCTCCCGGCAAATCATGCGCTTATCCGGCGGAAGCCTCTCCCTGATAGCCGGGAAGGAGACAACTTTTGTATTGAAATTTAATTGAACCAATTAAGTTTTGGTTTTGTTGTCAAGAATGAATATCTTTGTACACAAAGGTACGAAAAGCATTTTCCAATAAAACTCATAACACACTATTTATGCTATTTACAGCCGAAAACATTTTACTTGTAGGTTCTATTTTACTTTTTGTCAGCATCATCGTAGGCAAAACCGGTTACCGTTTCGGAGTTCCCGCCTTGTTACTTTTTCTTGTGGTGGGCATGCTTTTCGGCAGCGACGGACTCGGACTGCAATTCCATAACGCCAAAGAAGCGCAGTTCATCGGTATGGTGGCCTTGAGCATTATCCTGTTTTCGGGCGGAATGGATACCAAGTTCACCGAAATCAAGCCTATCCTCTCCCCCGGTATTGTACTGTCTACTTTCGGTGTGCTACTGACGGCGCTGTTTACCGGACTGTTTATATGGTGGTTGTCGGGCATGAGCTGGACCAATATCCACCTGCCGCTCATCACCTCCCTGCTGTTGGCTTCCACCATGTCGTCTACGGACTCGGCATCGGTATTCGCCATCCTGCGCTCGCAGAAGATGAACCTGAAGCACAACCTGCGTCCCATGCTGGAGTTGGAAAGCGGAAGCAACGACCCGATGGCCTATATGCTGACTGTCGTACTTATCCAGCTCATCCAGTCCTCAGGTATGGGTGCTTCGCAGATAGCTTTCTCTTTCGTGATACAATTTGTAGTAGGTGCTGCCGCCGGCTATCTGCTGGGCAAGCTGGCCATCCTTATGCTCAACAGGCTGAATATAGACAACCAGTCGCTCTACCCCATTCTGCTGTTGTCGTTCGTATTCTTTACCTTCTCCATTACCGACCTGATGAAAGGCAACGGCTACCTCGCCGTCTACATTGCCGGCATGATGGTGGGTAACAACAAAATCATGCACCGCAAGGAGATTTACACGTTTATGGATGGACTGACATGGCTTTTCCAGATTATCATGTTCCTCTGTCTCGGCCTGCTGGTGAACCCGCACGAAATGCTGGAAGTGGCAGTCGTGGCATTGCTCATCGGCGTATTCATGATTGTCATAGGACGTCCGCTCAGCGTATTCCTCTGCCTGCTCCCGTTCGGGAAACGTATCAATATGAAGTCCAGGCTGTTTGTGTCCTGGGTAGGGTTGCGAGGCGCGGTTCCCATTATCTTCGCTACCTATCCGGTAGTGGCAGGTGTGCCGGGAGCAGATGTAATCTTCAACATCGTGTTCTTCATCACCATCCTCTCGCTCGTCATCCAAGGTACTACCGTCTCTAAAGCAGCACGTATCATGGGGCTTTCCACCCCGATGGAAAAGACGGGTAACGACTTCGGAGTGGAACTGCCCGAAGATATCGACTCCGACCTGCGCGATGTAACCGTCACCCGGGAGATGCTCGACGCGAAAGGCGATACCCTCAAAGACATGAACCTGCCCCAGGGAACTCTCGTTATGATAGTGAAGCGCAACAACGAATACCTGATACCCAACGGCACTCTGAAACTTCATGTGGGAGACAAGCTACTGCTTATTTCTGAAAAGACCAAAGAATAGGAAATAAGAGGGAGAAAATACACTTGATGTTTTTTTAGGCACGGAATTATACGGAAAACACAGATTTTCTTTATTCTTTTTCCGTGAAACCTGCGTAATCCCGTGCCTAAAAAACAAATAGCAAGCGATTTTTAATTTGATATACCCTCATGAAAAAAACTTTAAACCACTTGCTTTGCATCACTATAAGCCCTATATTTGCGCAGTTTTAACTAAAGTGTGCAAATATACGCATGGAACAAGAACAACTGTTCATCGACTATATCGAACAAAGCATCATACAAAACTGGGACAGAAACGCTCTGACAGACTATCAAGGAATAACCCTACAATATAAAGATGTTGCCCGCAAGATCGCTAAATTTCATATCGTATTGGAAAGCGCCGGCATCCAGCCCGGTGATAAAATAGCTGTATGCGGTCGTAACAGCGCCCATTGGGCGGTTTGCTTTCTGGCAACAGTGACTTATGGTGCTGTAATCGTTCCTATTCTTCACGAATTCAAGGCAGACAACATACATAATATCGTCAACCACTCCGAAGCCAAACTCCTTTTTGTCGGCGACCGGGCTTGGGAGAACTTGAACGAAGAAGCCATGCCGTTGCTCATGGGAGTTGTCTTGCTGACGGATTTTACTCCAGTTGTCTGCCGGGACGAACGGCTCATGGAAGCTTTCGAACACCGCAACGCCATCTACGGCACGCGCTATCCCAAGAACTTCCGTCCCGAACATATCTGCTACCGCAAAGAACAGTCGCCCGAAGAGCTGGCGGTTATCAATTATACGTCCGGCACTACCGGCTATTCCAAAGGCGTGATGCTGCCCTACCGCAGCTTATGGTCCAATATAGCCTATTGCCACGAAATGCTGCCCGTACGTCCCGGCGACCATATCGTATCCATGCTCCCTCTGGGGCATGTTTTCGGCATGGTCTACGATTTTCTTTACGGTTTCTCGGCAGGTGCACACCTTTATTTCCTCACCCGCATGCCGTCGCCAAAGATTATCGCGCAGTCATTTTCCGAAATCAAGCCGCGCGTCATATCCTGCGTGCCGCTCATCGTAGAGAAGATTATCAAGAAAAACATCCTGCCACTCATAGACAACAAGATAGGCAAGCTGCTGCTACGGATGCCTATCGTCAACGATAAGATAAAAGCGGACATGCGCAAAAAGGCTATGGATGTCTTCGGCGGCAATTTCGATGAAATCATCATCGGCGGCGCACCCTTCAACGCCGACGTGGAACGCTTCCTCAAACAGATAGGCTTCCCCTACACCATTGCCTACGGCATGACGGAATGCGGTCCTATCATCTGTTCCAGCCGTTGGGAAACCTTGAAACTGGCCTCTTGCGGAAAAGCCACCACCCGCATGGAAGTAAAGATAGACTCTCCCGATCCTCAGCATGTAGCGGGCGAAATCATCTGCCGGGGAAGCAACCTTATGCTGGGCTATTACAAGAATGCCGAAGCCACTTCCCAAATCATAGATGTCAACGGCTGGCTGCACACTGGCGACCTCGCCACAATGGATGCCGACGGCTACGTTACCGTACGCGGGCGTAGCAAGAATATGCTTCTCACTTCCAGCGGACAGAACATCTATCCCGAAGAGATAGAAAGCAAACTGAATAACATGCCTTACGTCTCGGAATCGTTGATCGTATTGCAGCATGACAAACTCGTAGCCCTGATTTATCCAGACTTCGACGATGCCTTTGCCCACGGCCTGCAACAAGCCGATATAGAAAAGGCAATGGAAGCCAACCGGAACGAACTGAACCTGCTTCTGCCGGCATATTGCCAGATTACCAAAGTAAAAATACACTTCGAGGAGTTTGAAAAGACCGCCAAGAAGAGTATCAAACGCTTTATGTATCAGGAAGCCAAAGGCTGAAATTCTTAAAAAAGATATAGAGGAAAGCATGATTTTATAAGAAGTGTTATAAAACATGCTTTTTTTCATAAATAATTTGCAGATTTATCAAATGTCCGTATCTTTGCAACGTGTTTTTTATAGTATTAGATTTAAGGTTAACAAAGGTTGGAGTACAGCGGTACTCCTTTTTTTATGCCCATGTATTTCATCCGCTTCTTTTTCGGAATCATCTTTTTTACGTTGCAGTGCCTTTTACCACCATTTCCGCTATTTATAGCATGCTTTAACGGGAATAATAATTATCTCGTATTCAGAAACAATTATAACACTCCCGGTTTTCCTGTCCACTCCTGATTAATTTTCCAGCCACTTTTCCGGTTTTTCTTTCTTATTTTTCAAAAACCAATCGGTTGTTTGGTTTTATATTTTCTTTCTTATATATTTGCATCAAAGGTTCTCGTCAGCACCTTTTAATTTGAGAGAAGCAAATAGTTTAAATCAGTTTGTATCAATGGAATACGCCATTAACTAATTATATGTACTTACTGTTTGGAAAAGAAAAATAATATTTACCGAAAATGAAGATAATCTTGTCCTATATAACGGCCACTATCATCCTTCTTTTTCTTCTTGCATTGCCCATTGCAGGAGTAGTAGCCTACATACGATTAATCCGTAAAATGCGCAGAGAGCAGATAACTGCCATTCCGAAATTCTCCTTATTCATGCTTTTTCTTATCTGCGGAACTTTGCTCATGGAAATTCTGTTAGGAATAAGCGGCATGTGGTCGGGAGCATCGACAGCGGGATTCATATTCCTGATGTTCGTTGCTCCCGCCTTGTGTGGAATGATAGCTTGGCGGCATCGGCATCATAGCGAAATATCCAAATACCACTGTACAATTTTGCATGCAGCATTAGGGTATTTGCTGGGCGAAGCGGTTCTGATAGGTGCAGTCAGCTTGTTTATCATCGGAGAACTGGCTTATATGGCGCTGCTCGGTTAGCATAAAACCGTATTTTCGCATACCGGAAAAGAAATTCCCGGAATATTAATTATCTTTGGTGAAAAATAGAAGGGAATGGATATACATACGTTTATAGGCAATTATCGGGAAGCTTTCGGGCAGCAGGCCGAACTTCCCATCGTATTTTGGTACTCCGACCAACCGGAAGCTCCGGCAGAGAAAGTAAACGGGTGCTTTTTTAAAAGCATGGCGCAAGTAAGAAACGGAAAAACAATCAGCCTCAATGCCGAAACAATAGGCTGTGGAGGCGGCAAGTTCTACACAGGCTTCACGGATATGCCGGAACATGTGCCCGGCTTCGTCTCTTTGAAAGAGAAATACAAGAAAACACCCGATATGGTTGTTGACTTCATACAGGAATTGCAAGTGCCTAAAGCGGAAAAAGCCTACCTGCACTTTGCACGAATCGACAAGATTGGTTCTTTCGACAAAGTGGAAGGCATATTGTTTCTTGCCACGCCGGACATGCTGGCAGGACTTGCCACATGGGCTTTTTTCGACAGCAATGCAACGGATGCCGTATCAGCTCCTTTCGGTTCGGGCTGTTGTTCCGTAGTAACTCAGACTATCCTTGAAAACCGGAAACAAGGCAAACGAACCTTTTTGGGATTCTTCGACCCGTCTGTCCGTCCTCATTTCGAGGCAGAGTTATTAAGCTTCACCATTCCGATGTCCCGGTTCAAGGAGATGTATCACACCATGCGCGAAAGCTGCCTGTTCGACACGCATGCCTGGAGCAAACTCAAGGAAAGGATACAAGGCAGGCAGAAAGAGACAAAGCCTTTCAACCATTTAAATGTATCTTTTGAAATCCGTCCGGATATTGTGCTGCGTGAAGTAACGGTAGAAGATGCCGCTGCCATATATCGTGCCATAGATACCCACCGCGACTATATGCGGACATGGTTGCCTTTTGTAGACAACCTGAAGTCCGTAGCCGATGAGGAAAACTTTCTGAAAGGAGTCCTCTCCGCCCCTGCCGACAGCTACGAACCTATATTCGGTATTTGGAACAGAGAGAATGAAATTTGCGGACTGATAGGTTTTCATTTTTCCGACTTTGCCAATCACCGCACGGAAATCGGTTACTGGCTTCTGCCCGAATACCAGCATCAGGGCATCATGACCGATTGTGTCCGCTGCTTATGCCGATGGGCCGTCGAAACCAAAAACATAAAACGCATACAGATACGTTGTGCCACAGGCAATGTAGCAAGTAACGGCATTCCCGTCCGGCTTGGCTTCCGCCTTGAAGGAACGGAACGGGCCGGAGAGTTATTGGCTTCGGGAGAATATGCGGACATACATGTATACAGTATTTTAAAAGAAGAACTTATGAAACAACAAGCGAAACTCAATGAGCACAACAAACAGGAATACCCGCCCCATGCAGACAGATGAGACACATTCTCTTATTTTTTTAGACAAAAGAACATAAGAACAAAAAGAAAACATGGAAATAGAAAATTTGATAAAAGCTGTTATTCAGTGTGCTTATAATGTAAGAATACACCTTGCAGCAGGTTTTCTCGAGAATGTTTATCAGAAAGCATTGATAATAGAATTAAAAGAAAAAAGTATTCATGCAGATACAGAAACTCCTATAAATGTATATTACAAAAATGAAATTGTTGGAGAATTTAGAGCGGACATAATCGTAGAAGGAGAAATAATCATTGAACTTAAAGCGGTACAGCATCTTCTTCCTATACACGAAACACAATTAGTAAATTACTTAACCGCTACCAATACAGACCACGGCTTATTAATAAACTTTGGTGGTGAACGTATCGAAATAAAAAGGAAATTCAGAGAATATAAACATAAAAATTACGCATAAGAAAAAATTTGTTCTTTTGTTCTTATGTCTCAAAGCAATAAAAATTTATCTATTATGGAAATAAATCAAGCAGCCCCCAAGTTTCAGGATGTGTCAATCGCACCTATGCATACCACCGAACACATCATTAATCAGACAATGATCAGATTATTCGGTTGCGGCCGTTCCGTCTCCGCTCATATAGAACGCAAAAAAAGTAAATTGGATTATCGGCTCAACGCCTGCCCCACAGAAGAACAAATAGAGAGTCTGGAAAAAGCGGTAAATGAAGTGATAGCACGGCATCTGCCTGTCACTACCGAGTTCATCACTCAGGCAGAAGCCAAAGGACGGTTCGATTTGGAACGGTTACCCGAAGACGCTTCGGAAACCGTACGTATAGTAAAAGTCGGTGATTATGACGAATGCCTTTGCATCGGTACACACGTTGCCAACACTTCCGAGATAGGAACTTTCAAAATTATCAGCCACGACTGGGACGAAGAAAGCAAGCGCTGGCGAATGCGTTTTAAATTAGTATGAAATTCAATCAATTTTAAATAAAAAGATAGCAATATTGGCATTATACAGGTAAAATAGTCAGCCCAACAATGACAATTAGTCAATAAAGTGAGTACAAACCTGTTGGCATACAGTTTGCCATAACAGTAAGTGAACAACGGTTCAAGATACAGACGATGAAAGCCGAAAGGTAAACATCGGGGAACATCGAAAGCCGAGGTTCAGAACAAACCGAATGTATAACTTTTTAAAGATAGGAGACTATGATTATGATGCCTGTAAGAAGAACTCAGAATTGGTTACCAAGTATCTTTAACGATTTCTTTGATAACGATTGGATGGTAAAAGCCAATGCAACGGCCCCCGCCATTAACGTATTTGAAACAGAAAAGGAATACAAGGTAGAGTTGGCAGCTCCCGGAATGACCAAAGAAGACTTCAACGTCCATATCGACGAAGAAAACAACTTGGTCATCAGCATGGAGAAGAAAACGGAAAACAAGGAAGAGAAGAAAGAAGGCCGCTATCTGCGTCGCGAATTCTCATACTCCAAATTCCAACAGACAATGATCCTTCCGGACGATGTAGACAAAGAAAAGATTTCCGCCCAAGTAGAAAACGGCGTATTGAACATAGACTTGCCGAAGTTTTCCGAACAGGAAAAAGAAAAGGCCAAAAGATTCATTGACGTAAAATAAGATAACTGGTAATTAGAGAAAAGTCCCGGTGCAGATTCTGAATAAACTGCATCGGGACTTTTTTATCATACCTGAACTGGATTACATTGTACATGCGTTTACCTCACTACACGAGAACTAACTTTTAACAGCTTTCTTTCCTTTCAGGAATCGGTCTGTCAGCCATTTGCGTATAGGTTCGTCATAGAGTTTCAGACAGGCATAGGCAAGCACGAAAGCACCGGCAAAGGTCAGTATCATATAAGGAATGCCTTCCGCTAAAGTAGCATTATTATTGCACACCCATGCCGTGTAGGTATACACCAACGGATAATGCGTTATGTATACCGGATACGAAATATCTCCCAGAAACTTGCACACAGCGGTAGAACGTTTGCCCGTCACCTTACCTCCCGCCCCCATGGACACAATCACAGGAAAGACAAAAAGAATGCAGCAGGCCTCATAGAGTCCGTTCATCCAATAATGATTTTCACCGCCCAGACGGGGAAATGCCAAAACTGCCACAATCATCAGACTGCACCACCAGAACGCACGCTTCTCAATACGAACAAGCCACCCCAGACGGGACAGCAGTAATCCGCCAAAGAAAGGATACATCAACCGGACAAGCCCTACGTACTGCTGCTCCCAATTCAACGCCCAGCCGCCGACAATATCACCCGCAGGTGCGGTAAGACAAAGGTGCACCGTAAAACATCCCGCCACAACAACGAGAACGGACAAAGCTGTCTTGCTGAACTTACGGATGAACAATGCATAAAGAATATTGCCTATGTATTCGTAGTAAAGCGACCACGCCGGTCCGTTGAGCGGATGCATCTCGGTCCAGCCGCGAATGTCCCATTTCAAAGGAAGCGGAAGCAGCGTACACCCCAACAGCATTACCAGCAGCATAGTCCCTACCGATGTATCCTGTATAGCCGGAAAGCAGGACGACTCCTGAAAATAAAAATATATCGCACCTACTATGCTTCCCACTATCACCATAGGATGCAAACGGATAATACGCCGCTTGAAGAAAGTACCGATGCTCATCCTGCTCCAGCGGTCGTCATAAGCATAACCGATAACAAAACCGGAAAGCATAAAGAAAAAATCTACAGCCAGGTAACCGTGATTGATAATTTGTTCCAAGTGATTGCCGCCGGAATGCGCTTCCAGCAGATGAAAAGCGACTACCATTACGGCAGCTACGCCACGAAGCCCGTCGAGTATCTCGTAATGCGGCTTTGAAGCAAGATAAGAGTTTTGCGTGTTCATTCGGTATAAGATATTAATTATATGTACTTGCAAAGATATGAAAAAGATTATCTCATAACCTTTTTCAATTCCCAATTTCCGTAACTTTTCATCACCCGAATATCGACTGTCACAGTATAAAGTCCACACGACGAATCTGACACCCCAGAACGCAATAGACAGAAAAATGTCCGTTTTTTATAAAGAGAGGGCATAAACAGAACATTTTATAATGCTTATAAACCTTTTATATATAGAAGAGACTGAGTAATTTTGTCACAAAACTAATATACCTTGAATTATGAAACGAATTTATTGGATTTTAACAAGCATCTCACTCTACTCGCTGCTATCCTGTAGCAACGGAGCTAAAGACACGCAAGAATACCAGACTGTAAAAACAGACACGGTCATCTCCGCCGGCGGGCAAACCAGCCTGCAATATCCCGGAAAAGTAAAAGCGGCACAAGACATCAGCCTCGCATTCAGAGTGAGCGGCACGATACAGAAGATATATGTAAAGGATGGAGCCCGCGTACAGGCAGGACAACTGCTTGCCGAACTGGACCCTACGGACTACCAGGTGCAACTGGACGCCACCGAGGCCGAATACAAACAGATTAAGGCAGAGGCGGAACGCGTAATGGCACTTTACAAAGACAACGGAACCACGCCCAGTGCCAACGATAAGGCCGTGTACGGACTGAAACAAATCACCGCCAAATACCGGCATCACAAAGACCAGTTGGGCTACACCCGCCTTTACGCCCCTTTCAGCGGCTATATACAGAAAAGGCTGTTTGAAGCACACGAAACGGTAGGAGCCGGAATGCCTGTCCTGTCCATGATAAGCAACAGCGCCCCGGAAGTGGAAATAAACCTTCCGGCAGCCGAATACATCCGGCGCGAGCAATTTGACCGATACCGCTGTACGTTCGACATTTATCCGGAGCAGACCTATGAGCTGAAACTCATCAGCGTCACCCCCAAAGCAAATGCGAACCAGCTCTACACCATGCGCCTGCAACTGATTACAGACAACCGCCCCGTTCCTTCTCCGGGCATGAACACCATGGTTACCATCCTTTGCGACAATGACAGTTCACGCAACCTCTCCGTACCCGGCAGCGCTGTTCTGCAAAAAGACGGCAAAGCCTGCGTATTCGTATACAACCCGTCCGACAGCAAAGTACACAGCCGCGAAGTAACCCTCGTGCGCCTGCTGAGCAACGGACGCAGCATCATCGCTTCCGACGGGCTGCAACCCGGCGACCAAGTGGTGTCGGCAGGAATACATCACATAAAGGACGGAGAAACCGTGACTCCTCTGCCTGCTGCCAGCGACACAAACATCGGCGGACTGTTATAGCATTGTTTTCCTTTAAAACTCAGCAATTATGGATATAAGCAAATGGGCATTCAAAAACCGCAATCTGGTTTACTTCCTGGTGACCGTCCTGTTTGTAGGCGGCATCCTCTCCTGCTACCAGATGAGCAAGCTGGAAGACCCTGAAATAAAAGTGAAACTCGCCATGGTGGTAACCACCTATCCGGGGGCATCCGCCCACCAGGTAGAGCTGGAAGTGACGGATGTGCTGGAGAAGAGCATCCGCAGCATGGGCAATATAGATAATGTGGAAAGCTACTCGTACAACGACCTCTCCCTGATACAGGTAGAACTCACCACCATTACCCCGGACGATGAAGTGGAGCAGTGCTGGGACATGCTGCGCCGCAAGGTGAGCGACGCCTGCGCCCTGCTGCCCGACGGAGCGAGCACCCCCATCGTGAAAGACGACTTCGGCAATGTATACGGAATGTTCTACGCACTGACCGGTGACGGACTGTCCGACCGGGAGCTGTCCGACTACGCAGAGCTCATCAAGCGCGAAATAAGCGACATGACAGGTGTGGAACGGGTGGAACTATACGGCAAACGTCCCGAATGCATCAACATCTCCCTGCTGCAAGACCGCATGGCAAACCTCGGCGTAAAGCCCGCCGAAGTCCTCGCCACCCTGAACGGACAGAACAAGACCACCTACAGCGGCTACTACGACAATGGCGACAACCGCATCCGCGTCACCGTCAGCGACAAGTTCAGGACAGTGGAAGATATAGGCAGCATGCTGATACAAGGGCATGACGACGACCAGCTCCGCATGCGCGACATCGCCCGCATCGAGAAAGGATACGAAGAACCTACCCGCAACGAACTGTTCTTCGACAGCGAACGGGCGCAGGGAATCCTCATCGCAGCTTCCAGCGGTTCGGACATCGTGAAAGTGGGCGCTGCCGTAGAAAAGAAGCTGGCGCAACTGAAAGAAAGCCGCCTGCCCGCAGGCGTGGAGTGCCACAAGGTATTCTATCAGCCCGAACGTGTGGGAGCCTCTTTGGGTACTTTCGTCATCAACCTGATAGAGTCCGTCATCATCGTTGTGGTAATCCTGATGCTGGCTATGGGCTTCAAGAGCGGAATCATCATCGGCATCAGCCTCATTGTCACCGTATTCGGTTCGTTCCTGTTCCTGTACACGGCAGACGGAACCATGCAGCGTGTATCGCTTGCCGCTTTCGTGCTGGCAATGGGTATGCTGGTAGATAATGCCATTGTCATCGTAGACGGCATACTGGTAGACCTGAAAGCCGGCAAAAACCGCATGGAGGCAATGACAGCCATCGGCCGCCAGACGGCAATGCCCCTGTTGGGCGCCACACTGATAGCCATCATCGCTTTCCTTCCCATCTTCCTGTCGCCGGACACTGCCGGGGTATACACCCGCGACCTGTTCATCGTACTGGCGGTGTCCTTACTGCTGAGTTGGGTGCTGGCGCTGGTGCACGTGCCGCTGATGGCAAACCGCAAGCTGCACCCTGCCGTTGAAGTCAGCGCCACCGGAAAGCGCGAATACAAGGGACGTACCTATGCCCTGCTGCGCACCGCCCTCTACTTCGGACTGGCACATCGCTGGAGCGTCGTACTGGCGATGCTCACCCTGCTGGGACTTTCCATTTTCGGCTACGGCTACATGCGGCAGGGTTTCTTCCCTGATATGGTGTACGACCAGCTCTACATGGAGTACAAGCTGCCCGAAGGCAATAACTCCACCCGCGTGGCACGCGATTTAAGGGAGATAGAATCCTACCTGAAAACACGCAAGGAGATTACCCATGTCACCGCCTCTGTCGGCGGCACGCCGGGACGCTACAACCTGGTGCGCAGCATCGCCAATCCGTCCTTGTCGTACGGCGAACTGATTATAGACTTCACCTCTCCTGACGACCTGGTAGAGAATATGGATGAGATACAGGAATACCTGACACGGCGTTATCCGGATGCTTACATCAACCTGAAACGCTACAACCTGATGTTCAAGAAGTACCCTATCGAAGCGCAGTTCATGGGGCCCGACCCTGCCGTACTGCACCGCTTGGCCGACAGCGCGCGGTACATTATGGAACACACGCCGGAAGTCCGCCTCATCACCACCGACTGGGAACCGCAGATACCCGTACTCTCCATCGAGTACGACCAGGCAGCCGCCCGTGCGCTGGGTCTCAGCCGCAATGATGTAAGCATGTCCCTGCTTTCCGCCAACGGCGGCATACCTATCGGGTTCTTCTACGAAGGCATCCACCGCGACAACATCTACCTGAAATGTCTGGACGAGGAAGGAAAGCCGATAGAAGACCTCGGCAATACGCAGGTATTCTCCGCCCTGCCCTCGCTGAACGGACTGCTGAACGAGGAAACCATGGTGAAACTGAAGGCAGGTACACTGAGCAAGGAAGAACTGGTGGAAAGCCTCATGGGAAGCACCCCGCTGAAACAAATCAGCAAGCGCATCGACATCCGCTGGGAAGACCCCGTCGTTCCACGCTATAACGGACAGCGCAGCCAGCGCGTGCAATGCTCTCCCGCTCCCGGCATAGAGACCGAAAAGGCAAGGCAGATTATCGCCCGCCGGATAGAACAGATAGAGCTTCCGCAAGGCTATACCCTGCATTGGCAGGGCGAGAAGAGCGCCAGCGACGAGTCCATGGAGTATCTGTTCAAGAACTTCCCGCTTGCCATCATCCTGATGATTGCCATTCTTATCATGCTGTTCAAGGACTACCGCAAGCCGATTATCATCTTCTGCAGTCTGCCCATGCTGCTTGTGGGAGTGGTGGCTGTGATGCTGCTTACAGACAAGACGTTCAACTTCGTGGCAATCGTGGGTACACTGGGACTGATAGGCATGCTTATCAAGAACGGCATCGTGCTGATGGATGAAATCACCCTTCAGCTCAACCAAGGGGTAGAACCCATTACGGCACTGGTGGACAGCGCCCAAAGCCGTCTCCGTCCTGTGACCATGGCTGCGCTGACCACCATTCTGGGTATGATACCGCTGCTACCCGACGCGATGTTCGGTTCGCTGGCGGCTTCCATCATGGGCGGCCTTACATTCGGAACGCTGATAACACTCCTGTTTATCCCTGTACTATACGCATTATTCTTTCATATAAAAAACGAACAATAATGAAAAAGACAACATTCATCCTCGCCGCCCTGCTCTCCGCTGCCTGCATCTCCGCCCAAGAGACGCTGACACTGGAACAATGCAGGGAAATGGCGCTGAAATACAATAAAGAAATGGCAGCCGCTGCCAGACAAACGGAAAGTGCACGCTACACCGCAAAGAGCTATAAGGGCAACTTCTTCCCCAACTTCAGCCTCAGCGGTACGGGTATCTACAGTACATCAGACGGCAGCCTCGGCATAGCCGGCGGCAATCTGCCTACTTTCCTGCCCGATGCCACGGGGCAATTCCTTCCCAACAAGGGGTTCGCCTACTTCCCCGGAATAGACCTGAACTACAAGATAGGCATGGTATATATGGGCGGCATACAAGTGGAACAGCCGCTCTACATGGGCGGTAAAATCCGTGCGGCATACAAAATGTCCCTGCTGGGTAAGGAAATGGCACAGTTGAGCGAGACGTTTACAGCCTCGGAAGTCATTGTAAAGACAGAGCAGGCATACGCACAAGTCATCAAAGCCAAAGAGATGAAGAAAGTGGCCGACAAATACAATGCCGTGCTCACGGAACTGATGAAGAACGTGGAAAGCGCCCATAAACACGGCCTCAAGCCCCAGAACGACGTGCTGAAAGTGCAGGTAAAGCTGAACGAAAGCGAACTCAACATCCGCAAGGCCGACAATGCGCTGCGCCTGGCCACCATGAACCTCTGCCACTACATCGGCAAACCGCTGACGGCAGATATACGCACCGCCGATACTTTTCCCGAAGTGGCACAGGACATCCGGCTGCAAACAGCCGACATCTCCGCCCGCCCCGAATATGCCATACTGAACCAGCAAGTGGCCATCGCCAAGCAGCAGGTGAAACTGAACCGCAGCGAACTCCTGCCCAAAATCGGCGTGAAAGGTTCGTACGACTACATCCACGGCTTGGAAATCAGCGACCAGGACCTGTTCGACGGCGGCAGCTTCTCTGTGCTTCTGAACGTAAGCGTACCGCTCTTCCACTTCGGTGCAAACAGCAATAAAGTACGTGCAGCCAAAGCCAAACTGGAGCAGGCGCGCCTCGAACAGGAGAACATGAACGAACAGATGCTGCTTGAGCTGGCACAATCCGTCAACAACCTCGACGAAGCCCGGCTGGAAAGCACCATTGCCGAACGCTCCCTGCAACAGGCGGAAGAGAACATGAGAGTGAGCCGCAGCCAATACGACGTGGGACTGGAAACCCTGTCCGACCACCTGGAAGCGCAAGCTCTGTGGCAGCAGGCGTACGAAACCAAAGTCGATGCACGTTTCCGGCTGTACCTGAACTACATCACTTATTTAAAGGCAACGGGAACGCTGCTGAAATGAAAACGTACATATATCAGATTACAGACAATTAGAAAATATATAAGGAGACCGGCAAAGAATAAAATAACGGATACTCTTGCACCCTACCAACAAAATGTAAAATTATTTATTCGCCTCCCAAGCGACACACCTTATACTCGACAGGGAAAATGTTTTATCAGAAGCATTTTCCCTGTTTTGCTACCGGTAAGCCCCGTTATACCGTCCCCCCAGACATCCTTTCCACGAAAAAGCGCATTTTTTTAAAATCTTTTGGTAAAAATAAAACCATCTATAGAAAAATAATATATATTTGTTGCTATAAGCGTCGTATTCAGAGATAATACGGACAAGCAAAGCAAACAAACAAATATATACAGCCGCTCCACACAGCAATGTTTATCGGAAAAATGTAACAATCTTTTCGACAGCGGCCAAACCATTCGTCTTATGAATGTTCTTAATAAAAGTGCGAAAAGCATTATTATTGGCTGGGTGATACCTTTTATAATCATTCCATATTGCCATGCCCAGCAAGAAAGAAGAACGTATGTTCCCGCCCAACCGATGGAACTTCATTTTCGTTTCGACCGGACGTTGCCCGACAGCGGATACATGGATAATATACATGTCTTCAATGCTCTGGACAGCCTGTTTTCCAGCCATGATACCGTTTCACAAAAGATAAGTTCCATACATATCCTCGCTTTTGCTTCTCCCGATGGCAATACCACCTACAACGAGCAATTGGCAGAACGCAGAGCGATAAACATCAAGAACTATCTGATACGTAAATTTCCCCATATCGATACCTGCCGCATACACACTTGTCCGCAAGGAGAAAACTGGCAAGGACTGCGGCGTCTTGTCGACGAAAAACGCCATCTCCCCCACCGTGGGCAGATACTGTACATCATCGACAACAGCAATACCGGCATCCAACGCAAAAAAGCCCTAAAGCTGCTGGAGAGTGCTTCCATCCACCCGCATATCCGTGCCCGGATATTACGTAGCCTGCGTTCGGCCATCCTGCAGATAGATTGGGAAAAAACAGTACGTCTGCCGGCATACCCCGGATACCTTTGCCTTCAAGATACCGTCCCGAATCTCTTTCGGAATGTAGAGTATCCGCTACCGGCCAGCATGGAAATTCCCGACAGGTTTCTGCCTGCTTCCGGTTCCGGACATCCCGCCACACACCCGTTGTTCGCCCTGAAGACCAACCTGCTATTTGACGTTGCGCTGATTCCCAACTTCGAGATTGAAATACCTATAGGCAGACATTGGTCGGTAAACGGAGAATACATGTTTCCCTGGTGGCTGCTTGACGGTGATAAATACTGCCTTGAAATCATGGCGGGCGGACTCGAAGTACGCTATTGGCCGCAGTTATACAGACAACGGAAGCGACAAGACATACTGACAGGACATTTCGTCGGTCTGTATGCCGGAGGCGGCAAATACGACCTGCAATGGAAAACCAATGGCTATCAGGGCGAATTTTTCATAGCAGCAGGATTCAGCTACGGTTATGCCCATAAACTTTCGCGTCACCTGCATTTGGAATTCAATATAGGTATAGGGTTGCTGCGCACAGACTACCGTCATTACCATGCCCGCAACAATTACCAGACCCTGCAATGGCAAGAGAACGGCCGTTATACATGGTTTGGCCCTACCAAAGCCAAAGTCTCGCTCATATGGCTGCTTGCCCGCAAGCAGAAAACACAGGAAGGAGGCATAAAATGAAACACAAATACCCCGCTACCTTTCCATTACTGTGCATCGTATTCCTGCACATCACATTCCTTGCCTGCGAACGCCGCGAACTGACCTACTATGAAGTAGCCGAAATCAGCCTCAGTGCCGACTGGAGTTTATCCGGACTGGACAGTAAAGAAGCGGATTTCGGTGCCACCGCCCTGTTTTATCCGCAAACAAGCGGCGAACCGAAAGTATTCCTTTTGGGCGACCGTTCGGGAGACAAGATACGTTTGCCGGAAGGCATATACCATGTCCTTCTCTTTAATCGTTCCTTCAACGACTTCAGCAACATTACATTCCGTGGAAAAGAGTGTTATGAAACACTGGAAGCCTGTGCCGGCAAAATAATCACACGTCCGGATGAAGGAATACGCACCCTTGTATCCTCTCCCGAAGAACTTGCCGTAGCCACAATGGAAGGATTCGAGGTTACGGAAAAGATGCTGGGCAACTACGGCAGCACTCCATACAAGCAAACCACCGTACATCCGGAGATTACTGCAACCGGCGATGACCCTTGTCATATTCACCTCACACCGCAAAAGATGACCCGTAAGATTATAGCCACATTCCACATAAAGGGGCTGAACAATGTCCGCTCACTCACCTGCCGTTTGGACGGTGTGTCTGAATCCGTATTTCTCGCCACCGGCAAGCCGTCGGCCAATACCGTGATACAGGAATTTGTGCCTTCCACTTACCAATTCACTCCCGAATCACCAGCCGACGGAACGATTAGCGGCACGTTCGAAATATTCGGCCTCCATACCGGAAGCGAACACAGGATATACATCGACGCATTACTTACAGACGGCAAAACCCACTTTACAGAAAGCTACGACAAGGTGGAAGTGACAGAAACGGACGACGGACAAGGAACAACCACACTCCGGATAGAAGTGAACACGGGAAAGATACCGGATGTGGAACCTGAAACCGGTTCAGGTTCGAGCTTTGACGTAGACGTAAACGGATGGGAAAACGATATCAATACCGACATACCTATTATATAAGCCATCATACCATCAATATATACATATATAATCTAAGTAAACAAACAACTATCAATTGAAAAGAAAGATGAAAAGAACCAGCGCAATCACGCAATTGCTGACAGTATTGCTATTAGCAGGCTGCTCGCAGAATGAAGTAACAGATGTAAACCCGGACTCCCATCCGGCAGTAGGATTCGGTGTATACACCGGACTGGCAACCCGTGGCGTGGACATGACCACGGAAAGTATGAAAGACTCTCCCTCGGATGCAGAGAAATACGGTGGCTTCGGCATTATGGGATATTTTACGGGACAGGAGACGTTCGATAATGTAAAAAACACAGTCACTGCAGGATATATGTACAATCAGGCGGTGGAGTATGATTCGAAAACCAGCGCATGGACATATAGCCCCGTAAAATACTGGCCCAACCGCGACGGCGACAAGATTTCCTTCTTCGCTTACGCGCCTTACGAAAGCAACGGGCAAAGCGGTACCAAAACGGGAATAACCATTTCCGCTGCTACCGAAGCAGGAATTCCTTACATTAATTTCAGCCTCAAAAAAGAGAACGAACTGACTAAAATGGTAGACCTTGTAGTAGCTGATGCACTCGACCAGCAGTACACTCAAGCCAATGGCGGAAAAGTAAGTTTCAACTTCAAACACACGCTTTCCCGCATCTCGTTCAAGGCAAAGTTGGGAAGCGGTGACTTTACCGGAATGGATGGCAATAACAGCTTCGTATACATCACGCATATGTGGATTGTGGGCAAAGACCATGGCACGACAGCAGAAAGCGGTAACCTTTCACTGACCAACCTTTCAGCGGCATCCAACCCCGGTTCCAAGTTCTATACAAGCGCCAAATGGTCACAGCTGCACTGGAACTATGAAAACGCTGTCATTCCTGATAAGGACTTCAGCCTCGATAATATCCTGGCGCTGGAGAAAGAAGGAATCATTGAAACCGATGCCACCACCGGGCACGAAGGTAGCGTCAAGGGAATAAAACTGACTGCCGAATCGCAAAAGACGCCCGTCAGCCTGTTTCCGGAAAAACAATACTTATACCTGATTCCAGTCGGAGACAATGACGCTGATGTAACCAAAAACTCCGGTTGTGCCGAAGGAGATATCAAGATAGGGTTCCATTATGACATCGTTACAAAGGACAATACCAGTTCCGGTTCCAGCAAGTACATTGCCAGCCATGCCGAATCCGTAATCTCATTGCCCAAAGGCCATATGAAGCGAAACGAATCCTATCTCTACACGCTGCAAATCAACCTGCACGAAATCAAGATAGAAGAAGCCAAAGTAGAAAACTGGTCTGACATAACGAATGACGTAACAATAGAATAAACCTCACCACACAGGCCGGGCGGAGTTGGATGTCTCTTCCCGGCCACCAAGAACATTGACCAATGAACAAGACCCAAAGTATATCTGGCACAAGACACCTGCCGGTCTTTATCGCATGCCTGTTGCTTACTGCCTGCAATGCAGGCAACGGAACGTCCGAAGTCCTGCAAGCGGAAGAACTCCTCATAGGATTCTCCACTGCGCCGGCAGAGACGCGGCAAACCCGAAACGACGGACTGACCGCAGACAATCTCTCCGCCATAGGCGTATATGCTTACTATACGGGCAGCAGAAACATGCAGAAAACGGACACCCCGAACTTCATGTGCAATCAGAAGGTAACACGCACCGAAGGCAGCTCCACCTGGACGTACTCTCCCTTGAAATACTGGCCCAACAACCCGGCGGACAAATTGAGCTTCTTCGCTTACGGACCATACAACACGGGCAGTTTCAACGTATCCGGCAATGCACAAAGCGGACCGCCCGTCATCGAATATACCCCGCCCCGGTCCGAAAGCGCACAGACCGACCTTCTTGCCGCCGTCCCGCTGATGAACCAGACTTCCGCTTCGGACAACAGCCTGGTGAAGTTTCGTTTTCACCATACCCTGACCCGGATTGCCATCTACGTAAAAAGCGACGACAACACGACCGGAAAGCAAATCACGGCATTCTCCATCCGCGGAATGAAAAACGGTATCCTCACCTGCCATATCCCGGAAGACAGTAAAGACAAAGGATTCGGCTGGAGTTATCCCGCCCCCGCCGAAACGGAAACATTCACCGCCACCGCTACCCGTTTCGATATTCCGGATAACACCGCAGCCCCCAAGGAACTGCTCGCAACCTTCTATCTGCTGCCTTACGGAACAGAGAGTGTCTTCAACCTCACCTACACCTACCAAGCCTATAATTCCGATAATACGGACATCACCCAGACTATCGTCCTGAGCAACCAGACACTGCCATCGACTGAAATGTGGACGGAAGGAGCTTCCATAAGTTATACCCTCGGCATCTCCCGGAAGAAAGTCACCGTAACAGCAGGCAGCCTTCCGACATGGAATACAGGAAGTACTGAAACGGTAAGCGAAACGGTTGTGATAAACTAAAAACGAAACGACATGAAACACCTATCTGCCAATATACTGCTTTGCAGCCTTCTCATCTGCAACGGATGTGACAACAGCCACGAACTATACAACAATGGCTACGACAAACGGATGCCTCTTACCGTCCGCGCCACGGCAGCCGGGTTTGCTCCTTTACCGGTATCCCCGGAAACAACCACACGCATCCCACAGGAAGACGGACTCGTCACCCGGTTTACCGCCGGCGATGCCATCGGATTGTTTGCCATCAAAGATAAAGCGATTGCAGACGGTGCAAATAACATCCGGTTGACATACACCCCCGAAACGAACGAATGGAAAACTGCCAACGGAGACCTTTACTGGTATGAAGGAACAAGCTACATAGCCTATTATCCATACAAAAAAGACATCACTATCGACCCCACTCAAACAGAAGAAATGATTGTCGGGGCGCTGGCCGCCGCCATGCCACCCGCTGCCGACCAGTCCGATGCCGGGAAATATGCCGCATCCGACCTGATGATTGCCACCGGCAGCCCGGACACCGGCAACGAAGGTACCGGCCGTAAGACACTCAATCTGTCTTTCGCCCATCAGTTCACCCTGCTGATACTGGAACCGCAGATACACGTCACCTGTGTAGAACCCGCCGATGCCGGCTTCACCTACCGCAACCAGTCCACCACCTGGGCTCTGGACACAAAAGCGCGGCAGGTAACCATGAACGGCGTAAAAGCCTGCAAAATGGATAACGGAACTTTCCGTGCCATCATCGCCCCCCAAGAAAAAGGACAGATACAATGCAGCTATTCCACAGACAATGTAATACTCAATGAGGAGAAAACAGTCACTGCCACCGGCAGTACAACAGCTTTTAATGCAGGCGAATGCCACACACTCAAAATAAACAGCCTGATTCCTGGTCCGGGCAGCCTCATCCGCCCGCTTGCCCCCGGCGATTTCGTTTTTCAAGGAACGGATGGCATCGAAGTATATCCCGGAGACGGCCTGCTGACAGACGGAAAAATTCCGGAGTACCAACAAGCCATCGGAATGGTGATTACCTGTACAGCCGACAAACTGACAGACTCTAAATGCAATGAAAACAACTGGAACCATGCCTACGTAATGGCACTCGACAGCATTGGAACAGGCAGGTGGGGAGATGACAACGTTGATGAAGCCATAGATAACTTCAACACAGAAGTCCGAGTAGACCTGAACATGAACGGTTATTCCGAAACGGAAACAATGCTGGAGCATCATGCCGACAAAGAGAACTTCACAACTGTCTACACAGCTCTCTCCATCCTCGTAAAATATCGCCAAAAGGACAATATCCCCAACAACTCACGCAGCCCGTGGTTCATTCCAAGCATCGGACAATGGTGTGACATGCTGAAAAATATATGTGGAAAAGACCCGATGACATTTAGCCGTACAAGTATCGCTTTCGAAGAGTTCTACAAATACGGAACCGAAACGCTGGACAAGCTGAACGCACAATTGGGCAAAGCAGGCAGGTCGGCAAGAAAGTTGTCGGCTGATAAAAGACGTATATACCAGACCAGCACCGAATTCAACCGACAGTTCAGCTGGATTATCATCTGGGGATTTCTCGATGATTGGGACAGAATCGGCATCAAAGGGTATAATAAAAGTGCCGGCTACCTGATTTATCCCTTCTTTGCATTCTGACTAAAACAAAGCGTTGGAGCATTAGAAAAAACACGTTTTTTCTCATCACTCGTCACTTTCGCCTTCTATCCCTTTGTTTATGGGGCATTGAGCGGTGACGACCATTGTTATGACAAGAGGTTTTGTCAAAATATACTTGATAATTTCCTTTTAAACACGGAATTACACGGATAGATACGGATTTATTTTATCCTTTTTCCGTGAAATCCGTGTAATTCCGTGCCTAAAAAGAAAAAAAAACGGGGAAACGCTCTCTTTATCCGCCTGCTTTTTCATACTTTATCCATTGATTAATATCGAAAAGCCATCGATAAAACTACGGAATGCTTATAGGAAAACCCCGTTTTGCAGTTGCGGGCCGCACGGGGGGCAATTGCGGGCTCTGCGGTTTCCATATGCGGGCTGTACAGCCCGCAGTTACGGGACGAAGAAAACAATACTCCATAACCGGGTTTTACCTACGGTATCTCTGCTTTATATCGCGGAGATACCGTAGAAAAACACCGGCAAACCGGATGCTCCGGACCGGAGTTCGGAACGGTTGCCCAAGCACTTTTACTTATATTCGTCCCAAGCCCTGATAGCCAAATCGTCTGGTGTCATGGTGCAGAAGGCATTGATAAACGCACTTGCCAGACGTGCATTCGTTATCAGCGGAATATTGAGGTCAATAGCGGCGCGGCGTATTCTGTAACCGTTGTCCAACTCGCCCGCAGTGAGGTTCTTCGGAATGTTCACCACCATATCTATCTCTTTTCTGTGCAGCATTTCGAGCGCCTGCGGGTGCATGTCGGGCTCGCTCGGCCAGTAGACACGGGTATTCTCCACCCCGTTCTCGGTAAGGAACTTGCTCGAACCGCCGGTAGCAAACAGTTTATACCCTTTCTTTTGAAGCATGCGGGCTGCGGAAAGCATGTCTACCTTCTGCTTCGGCGTACCGGTGGAGAGCAGGATATTCTTCTGCGGAATACGGTAACCCACCGAAAGCATCGCTTTGAGAATAGCGCAGGAAGTATCGCTGCCTATACACCCCACCTCGCCCGTAGACGCCATATCCACGCCCAATACGGGGTCTGCCTTTTGCAGGCGGTTGAAGGAGAACTGAGAGGCCTTGATTCCTACATAATCGAGGTCGAACAGGTTCTTGTCCGGCTTCTGCACGGGGATACCGAGCATCACTTTCGTAGCCAGTTCGATAAAGTTTATCTTGAGCACCTTGCTTACAAAGGGGAATGAACGCGACGCACGCAGATTACATTCGATTACCTTGATGTCGTTGTCCTTGGCGAGATACTGGATATTGAACGGGCCAGAGATATTCAGCTCGCGGGCTATCTCACGGCTGATGCGCTTGATGCGGCGCACCGTCTCCACATACAGTTTCTGCGGCGGGAACTGGATAGTGGCATCGCCGGAGTGCACACCTGCAAACTCAATGTGTTCGCTGATGGCGTAGGCAACGATTTCCCCGTTCTGCGCCACGGCATCCATTTCCACTTCCTTGGCATGCTCTATGAACTGGCTCACCACCACCGGATGTTTCTTCGAGACGTTTGCCGCCAGTTGCAGGAAGCGTTCCAGCTCTTCCCGGTTGGAGCAGACGTTCATTGCCGCGCCCGAAAGCACGTAGCTGGGACGAACCAGCACCGGGAAGCCTACCTTATCGACAAAGGCATTGATGTCTTCCAGCGAGGTAAGCGCACGCCATTCGGGCTGGTCTACGCCGATACGGTCCAGCATGGCGGAGAACTTGTCGCGGTCTTCGGCGTTGTCGATGCTCCTGGCGCTCGTACCGAGAATGGGCACGCGCTGCGCATCGAGACGCAAGGCGAGGTTGTTGGGTATCTGGCCGCCGGTGGATACGATGACGCCGTGCGGATTCTCCAGTTCGAGGATATCCATGACGCGCTCGAAGGTAAGCTCATCGAAATAAAGGCGGTCGCACATGTCATAATCCGTAGACACGGTTTCGGGGTTGTAGTTGATCATGACGCTGCGGTAGCCTTCCTTGCGGATGGTGTTCAACGCCTGCACGCCGCACCAGTCGAACTCCACCGAGGAACCGATGCGGTATGCACCCGAACCGAGTACGACGATGGATTTACGGTCGCCCAGGTAATGCACATCGTGAGCGATGCCGCTGTACGTCAGGTACAGATAGTTGGTACGGGCGGGATATTCGGCGGCAAGGGTGTCTATTTGTTTCACTACGGGCAGAATACCTGCACGCTTGCGCAGGGCACGTATGGCAAGGATGGCGTCCTCACCGTCCATATACCGTTCCAGGCCGAAAGCGCGGGCTATCTGGAAATCGGAGAAACCCTGTATCTTGGCCCTGTGCAACAATTCCCGCGCGGCTTTGTCATTCAGGAGGGAGTGTAGCATCCTTTCACCTTGTGCGGCTTTCGACGTACCTTCACCCTGTGCAGCTTCCGGTTCGACCTGCACCTTTTCCTGATATTCGTGCAGCGCCCTGCTGGTGTCCATTATATTCATCAGCTTTTCAAGAAACCAGCGGTCTATTTTTGTCAGCGCGTGCACCTGGTCTACGGTATATCCGGCACGGAAGGCCTTGGAGATAACGAAGATACGCTTGTCGGTAGGCTCGCGCAGCGCCTTGTCTATGTCGGGGATAACAAGCTCCCTGTTCTCCACGAAGCCGTGCATCCCCTGTCCTATCATGCGCAACCCCTTCTGAATGGCTTCCTCAAAAGTACGTCCGATAGCCATGACCTCGCCCACGGACTTCATGCTCGAACCCAGTTCCTTATCTACGCCATGAAACTTGCCCAAATCCCAACGGGGAATCTTGCAGACCACATAGTCCAGTGCCGGCTCGAAGAATGCGCCGGTGGTCTTGGTTACGGAGTTCTTCAATTCGAACAGGCCGTAGCCCAGTCCTAATTTGGCGGCAACGAATGCCAGCGGATAACCCGTTGCCTTAGAGGCAAGTGCGGACGAACGGCTCAAGCGGGCGTTTACCTCGATAACGCGGTAGTCCTCGCTTTCGGGGTCGTAGGCATACTGCACGTTGCACTCGCCCACAATGCCGATGTGGCGGATGATGCGGATAGCCAGTTCGCGCAGTTTATGATAATCCGTATTGCTCAGTGTCTGCGACGGAGCAATCACGATAGACTCTCCGGTGTGGATGCCCAGCGGGTCGAAGTTCTCCATGTTGCACACCGTGATGCAGTTGTCGAAACGGTCGCGTACCACTTCGTACTCCACCTCTTTCCAGCCGCGCAAGGATTTCTCCACCAGCACTTGCGGGGAGAAAGAGAAAGCCTTTTCCACCAGTACGTTCAGTTCGTCTTCGTTGTCGCAGAAGCCCGACCCTAACCCGCCGAGCGCATAAGCGGCACGGACGATAACCGGATAGCCCAGTTCCGCAGCGGCGCGGCGGGCATCCGCAGCATTCTCCACAGCCTCGCTCCGGATGGTCTTTACATTGATTTCGTTCAGCTTCTGTACGAATATCTCACGGTCTTCCGTATCTATAATGGCCTGTACGGGCGTACCGAGCACCTCGACGCCGTACTTCCCGAAAACACCTTCCTTGTAGAGCTCCACGCCGCAGTTCAAAGCCGTTTGTCCGCCAAAGGCGAGCATGATGCCGTCGGGACGTTCTTTTTCGATAACCTTCTCCACGAAGTAAGGGGTTACGGGCAGAAAGTAAATCCGATCGGCAACGCCTTCCGAGGTCTGCACCGTGGCAATGTTCGGATTGATGAGGACGGTGTGGATACCTTCTTCCTTCAATGCCTTGAGCGCCTGCGAACCGGAGTAGTCAAACTCTCCCGCCTCACCTATTTTCAGTGCGCCGGACCCCAGCAGCAGGACTTTCTTTATATTGTTCTCTTTCATTTGTCTTGATTTGATTGTACCAATAATTTGTTTTCACACGTATCCGAATCTTTTTCGATACCGATAAAACGGTTATAGCAGCTTCACGAACTCATCGAACAGAAATTCCGTATCCGTCGGTCCGCTGGCCGCTTCGGGATGAAACTGTGCGGAGAACCACGGATTGCGCTTATGGCGGATGCCTTCGTTGGAGCCGTCGTTCATATTGACGAAGAGCGGTTCCCAGTCTGCGCCCAGCGTGTTGCTGTCCACTGCATAGCCGTGGTTCTGCGAAGTGATGAAACAACGCTCCGTACCCACCATGCGTACGGGCTGGTTGTGGCTGCGGTGTCCGTATTTCAATTTGTATATTTCGGCTCCGCCGGCTTTGGAGAGTAGCTGATTGCCCATGCAAATGCCGAAGATAGGCAGCTTCTCGTTCTGCATCGCCTTGCGGATGTTCCGGACGGCGGCATCGCAGGTATCGGGGTCGCCGGGACCGTTGGAGATGAACAGCCCGTCGAACTCCAGTCCGTTGAAGTCGTAATCCCAGGGAACGCGGATTACTTCCACATCCCGCTTCAAGAGGCAACGGATGATGTTGGCCTTGACACCGCAGTCCACAAGGAGCACTTTCTTTCTGCCCTCGCCCGTGTTGTAACGGATAACTTCCCTGCAACTCACCTTATCCACGTAGTTTACACCCGCATAAGCGGCTTGGGGCACATTATCGGGATCGTCGTCAAAGACAATCTTTCCCATCATCACCCCGTGCTCGCGCAGCACTTTCGTCAACTCGCGGGTATCGATGCCCGTAATGCCCGGCACTTGTTCGCGTTTCAGCCAGTTGCCGAGGCTTTCCACGGCATTCCAATGACTGTAGTTACCGGAATAATCGCTTACGATAAGGGCTTCGGCATGGATGCGTTCGCTCTCCATAAATACAGGCAGCCCGTCGGAGGCGAAGGTAAAAGGCGGCACACCGTAATTGCCCGCCAAGGGATATGTAAGCGTCATCAACTGTCCGGCATACGAAGGGTCGGTCAGGCTTTCGGGATAACCCGACATGGCAGTGTTGAACACCACTTCTCCCGCTACCGGCTTTTCATAACCAAACGACTTGCCGTGAAAACGGCTCCCGTCGTCAAGGATAAGAGTCACATTTCTCATATTCAGAATTGATATACTTGTTCTATGTAATTAATAAATGCCACGTTCAGCAGCTTCACACCGCCCGGCGTGGGATAGTCACCGCTGAAGTACCAGTCGCCCCGGTGCTGCGGGCAGGCTTCGCGCAAGCCTTCGAGAGGTTGATAGACAATCTGCACTTGGGCTTTCGTACCTTTCGGGGTGAGCAGTTCCACCATTTTGGCGGAAATCTCCTCGTCGGTAAAGGGAGCGTATATCTCCTTTACGTAGTTCACCATCTGTTCTTTGGGCAGACTCACCTGTTCTTTGGACTTGCGGTAGGCGGACTCGATGACATCGCGCATCTCGCGTTCTTTCAGCAACTCGATGGCAGCCTTGAAAGCTATGAACTCGCTCATCTTCGCCATGTCGATGCCGTAATAGTCGGGATAGCGCACCTGCGGCGAGGAGCTTACAATCACTATCTTCTTCGGGCCGAGGCGGTCGAGAATGCCGATGATGCTCTGCTTCAGGGTAGTGCCGCGCACAATGCTGTCGTCTATGATAACCAGATTGTCCGTACCGGGCACGAGGCTGCCGTAAGTGATGTCGTACACATGGGCGGCAAGGTCGTTGCGGCTGTTGCCCTCGGCAATGAAAGTACGCAGCTTGATGTCCTTAATGGCCACCTTCTCGCTCCGTATGCGGCGGGACAGGATACGCTCCAGCTCATCGTGGCTGGGGTTGTGTCCCAAAGCGGCAATCTGCCGCACCTTCTCCTCGTTGAGATAGTCGTCCAGTCCCTGCAACATTCCGTAAAAAGCCACTTCCGCAGTATTCGGTATAAAGGAAAAGACGGTGTGGTCTATATCCTTGTCGATGGCTTTCAGGATGTTAGGTACCAGTTTCTCACCCAACAGTTTACGTTCCTTGTAGATGTCCATGTCACTGCCGCGACTGAAATAGATACGCTCGAAGGAGCAAGGCTTCACCTCGCGCGGCTTGTTGATTTGCACTGTGCGGAGCTTGCCGGCTTTGTTGATTAGCAAAGCCTGTCCCGGTTGCAACTCCCTGATGCGGTCGGCCGAGACGTTAAGCGCGGTCTGGATGACGGGGCGCTCGCTGGCAAGCACCGCTATCTCATCGTCCTGATACCAGAATGCAGGGCGGATGCCCCACGGGTCGCGGACGGCGAATGTCTCGCCGCTTCCGGTAAGTCCGCACATCACATAGCCCCCGTCCCACTCCTTGCTCGAGGTGCGCAGGACGTTGGCGAGGTCGATATGGTCTTCGATGTAATGCGTGATGCCCATGCCCGTCAGTCCTTCGGCTTCGGCAAGGTTGAAGAGGCGCTCCACCTCGCGGTCGAGCCGGTGGCCCACCTGCTCCAGCATGATATACGTATCGGCATACTTGCGCGGGTGCTGGCCGATGGCGGTGATGCGTGCGAAGATTTCATCCACGTTCGTCAGGTTGAAGTTGCCGCACAGGGCAAGGTTCTTGGCACGCCAGTTGTTCCGCCTGAGAAACGGATGCACGTACGAGAGGCCCGACTTCCCCGTGGTGGAGTAACGCAGATGCCCCATATACACCTCTCCCGCAAAGGGGAGCACGCGCTTGGCATAGCCGGCGTCGTGCAGTTGTTCTTTCGTAAGGTCTTTAAAGTTGCTTTGCACCGTGCCGAATATCTCGGTGATGGCTCCCGAACCGAGCGCCCGTTCGCGAAACATATATTCCTCGCCGGGGTTCGCTTCCAGTTTCACACAAGCCAGTCCGGCGCCTTCCTGCCCCCGGTTGTGCTGTTTCTCCATGAGAAGATAGAGCTTGTTCAGCCCGTACATCCATGTACCGTACTTTTCTTCGTAATACTCCAGCGGTTTCAGCAGGCGTATCATGGCGACGCCACATTCATGCTTCAGTTGTTCCATTTATATATTTACTAATGAGTAATTACTTCTTTTAAAAACGCGTTATTTATGTTCTGAGAACATATCATCTGTCAAGGGCAAACGCATTATCTGTTTTACCCATACATATCATCCGCTTCCGGTCATTCCACCGTTACCGACTTGGCAAGATTACGCGGTCGGTCTACATCCATGCCTTTACATACGGCTATGTGATAAGCGAGCAGTTGCAAGGGAACCGTAGTTATTAACGGGCCAAGACATTCCATTGTTTCGGGAAGTTCGATACAAATGTCAGCGATTTTACCGATAACCGTATCTCCCTTGGTAACAATCGCTATCACCCTGCCTTTGCGCGCTTTAATTTCCTGTATATTGCTCAGTACTTTTTCGTACAATCCGTTCTGTGTGGCAATAACCACCACCGGCATTTCCGCATCTATCAAAGCAATAGGCCCATGCTTCATTTCGGCGGCCGGATAGCCTTCCGCATGGATGTACGAGATTTCTTTCAGCTTCAAAGCGCCTTCCAACGCTACGGGATAACTGTAACCGCGTCCCAGATAGATAAAATTGTGTGCGTAAGTGAAGATTTTGGAAAGCTCCGCTATACGGTCGTTCAGCTTCAGCACCTCTTTCATCTTTCCGGGAATCTGTCCGAGTTCCCTCACTATGGCGAGGTATTGCGTTTCATCAATCGTACGCTTCTCCCGTGCAAGAGTCAATGCCAACATGGTGAGCACAGTTACCTGACCTGTAAAGGCTTTGGTGGACGCCACACCTATTTCCGGCCCTACATGAATGTAAGACCCCGTATTCGTAGCGCGCGGAATACTCGAACCGATAGCATTACAGATGCCATATATAAATGCACCACGGCTTTTGGCAAGTTCTATGGCAGCCAGCGTATCGGCTGTCTCCCCGCTTTGCGAAATGGCAATCACCACATCACTACTGTCAATCACCGGGTCCCGGTAACGAAATTCCGAAGCATACTCCACTTCCACCGGAATGCGGCAGAAACTCTCTATCAGATGTTTGCCTATAAGCGCAGCGTGCCACGACGTGCCACAAGCCACAATTACAAAACGTTTGGCAGCAAGCAGACGTTCCTTATAATCTATAATGGCGGAAAGCACCACGTTAGTACCCTCCAGATTAATGCGTCCGCGCATACAGTCATGAATACAATCGGGTTGCTCAAAAATCTCCTTCAACATGAAATGCGGATAACCGCCCTTCTCCAACTGGCCGAGATTGAGCGCCACCGTCTTTACCTCGTGCGGGCACTCCACATTCTTGAGATTCACCACTTTCAGTTTCTCCCCACAACGAATAACGGCTATCTCCTCATCTTCCAGATAGACCACCTTGTCCGTATATTCCACAATCGGAGTGGCATCGGATGCCAAGAAGAATTCATCCTGCCCGATACCCACCACCAACGGACTGCTTTTGCGCGCAGCAATAATCTCATCAGGATTCTCCCTGTCGAGCACGGCAATGGCATATGCACCGATAACCTCCTGCAAAGCCAGTTGCACGGCAGTCAGTAAATCGATGCGGTTTATAACCTGAATGTATTCTATGAGTTGTATCAGTACCTCGGTGTCGGTACTACTTTTAAAAGTATAGCCTTTGGCTTGGAGTTTGTCTTTAAGGGCGGCGTAATTTTCAATGATACCGTTGTGAATAAGAGCGAATCTTTCGGAAGAGGAATAATGGGGATGAGCGTTAACGGAACAAGGTTCTCCATGTGTAGCCCAGCGGGTATGTGCAATACCTATACTACCGGAAATATCTTTTTGAGTAACGAAAGTTTCTAAATCCGAAACCTTTCCTTTCGTCTTGTACACGTTCAGTTGTCGGTCATCACTGATTAATGCTACCCCTGCACTATCGTATCCGCGGTACTCCAACCGCTTCAAACCTTTGATAAGAATGGGGTAGGCTTTTCTTTGACCTATATAGCCTACTATTCCACACATAATATATCAGTATTTGATTTGCGCTGCAAAGATATATATTCTTTAGAACATAAAGTTAACCTTTTCACTATTTATTTGTCAAAAGAGTAGAAAAAAGTTATTTTATTATCAAAAAGACAAGGAAAATAATATTTTAAAAGCAAAAGGTCTAATTTATAATCTTAAAGCAAACAGACGAAATCTGATTTAAGATTAGAAGAAAACAAAGGGTATTTTCTATCAGATTATAACTTCATCCCCCGGTGTAAGTATTTAGCAAGGCACAAATCGAGGAATATTGTTATCAATTTGAAACTAAATATATATATTTGCAAAACATTTTGATACAACAAATAGGCATTACATAAATTGGAGTAAACCAAAAATGGAAAACAAAGAGCTTTTTAACAACAAAACAAAGGAACAACCCGCACAACGACAGCCCATGCAGTTGGGCCTGTACGATGCCACCAATGAACACGACGCTTGCGGTGTGGGAATGTTAGTGAACATTCACGGCAGCAAATCACATGAATTGGTTGAATCCGCATTGAAAGTATTGGAGAATATGCGTCATCGCGGAGCGGAAGGTGCCGACAACAAGACCGGAGACGGCGCCGGCATCATGTTGCAAATACCGCACGAATTCATCCTGCTGCAAGGCATCCCCGTTCCCGAAAAAGGGAAATACGGAACAGGACTGCTTTTTCTTCCGAAAGATGAGAAAGACCGGGCAGCCATCCTGAGTATCATCATTGAAGAAATAGAGAAAGAAGGATTGACGCTGATGCACCTGCGCAATGTGCCTACCTGCCCCGAAATACTGGGTGAGGCCGCACTTGCCAACGAACCCGACATCAAACAAATCTTCATCACCGGATTTACGGACAGTGAAACCGCCGACCGCCGTCTCTATATAATAAGGAAAAGAATAGAAAACAAAGTACGCAGGTCGGATATAGCCGCACGAGAGGATTTCTATATCGTGTCGCTGTCTACGAAGAACATCATCTATAAAGGTATGCTCTCTTCCCTACAGTTACGTAACTACTTCCCCGACCTGACAAACAACTACTTCACCAGCGGACTGGCTCTGGTGCACTCCCGTTTCAGCACCAACACCTTCCCTACATGGGGACTGGCACAGCCGTTCCGTCTCTTGGCGCACAACGGTGAAATCAATACCATACGCGGTAACCGCGGCTGGATGGAAGCGCGTGAAAGCGTCCTGTCCTCTCCCGCCCTTGGCGACATCAAAGAACTGCGTCCCATCATCCAGCCGAACATGAGCGACAGCGCCTCGCTGGACAACGTACTGGAGTTCCTTGTCATGTCCGGCCTCAGCCTACCGCATGCCATGGCAATGCTCGTACCGGAATCCTTCAACGAAAAGAACCCCATCAGCGAAGACCTCAAGGCCTTCTACGAATACCACTCTATCCTCATGGAACCTTGGGACGGACCTGCCGCACTACTCTTCAGCGACGGACGCTATGCGGGTGGTATGTTGGATCGCAACGGTCTGCGTCCCGCACGCTACCTTATTACGCACAACGACATCATGGTAGTGGCAAGTGAAGTCGGCGTAATGGATTTCGAACCGGGCGACATCAAAGAGAAAGGTCGTCTGCAACCCGGCAAGATACTTTTGATAGATACCGAGAAAGGCGAGATTTACTACGACGGCGAACTGAAAAAGCAACTTGCCGAAGCCAAGCCCTACCGCACTTGGCTCGCCAGCAACCGCATCGAACTGAACGAACTGAAAAGCGGGCGCAAAGTGCCCCACAACGTGGACAACTATAACAGTATGCTACGTACGTTCGGCTTCTCCAAAGAAGATGTCGAGAAAATCATCCTACCCATGGCATCCAACGGCGCCGAGCCTGTCAGCGCAATGGGTAACGACACCCCGCTTGCCGTACTTTCCGACAAGCCGCAGCTACTATACAATTACTTCCGCCAACAGTTTGCGCAAGTCACCAATCCGCCTATCGACCCTATCCGCGAAGAGTTGGTAATGTCTCTCACCGAGTACATCGGCGCAGTGGGCATGAACATACTGACACCCAACGAAAGCCATTGCAAAATGGTACGGCTGAACCACCCCATCCTGACGAATGCGCAATTGGATATTCTCTGCAACATCCGCTACAAAGGCTTCAAGACCGTAAAGCTGCCGATACTGTTTGAAGTCTCCAAAGGACGTGCAGGACTGCAGGAAGCGCTTGACCGCCTGTGCAAGGAAGCCGAAGAGTCCGTCACCGAAGGCGTGAACTACATTGTACTGACCGACCGCAACGTAGATACCGTCCATGCCGCCATCCCCTCATTGCTTGCCGTATCGGCAGTGCACCACCACCTCATTTCGGTAGGAAAGCGCGTACAGACCGCATTGGTCGTGGAAAGCGGCGAGATACGCGAAGTGATGCACGCCGCACTGCTCCTCGGATTCGGTGCAAGCGCACTGAACCCCTATATGGCATTTGCCGTACTGAACGAACTCGTTGCCAAGAAAGAGGTACAGTTGGACTATGCCACCGCAGAGAAGAATTACATCAAAGCCATTTGCAAAGGCCTGTTCAAGATTATGAGCAAAATGGGTATCAGCACCATCCGCTCCTACCGGGGCGCAAAGATATTCGAGGCTGTCGGGCTGAGCGAAGAATTGAGCAACGCTTACTTCGGCGGATTAAAATCGGCTATCGGCGGCATCCGTTTGGATGAGGTGGCACGTGACGCCATCACTTTTCACGACGAAGGAGAAGCGATGAAAAAGGAAGAAACGCGCATGAAGAATGATGGTGGTGAAGCTCCCCTATTGCCGAACAAAGGACTGTACGCATACCGTAAGGACGGAGAAAAGCACGCTTGGAACCCAGAGACTATCAGTACCCTGCAAATAGCTACTCGTCTGGGCAGTTACAAGAAATTCAAAGAGTTTACCCGCTTGGTCGATGAGAAAGAAAAGCCTATCTTCCTGCGCGACTTTCTCGACTTCCGTCACAACCCCATTTCCATAGACAGGGTGGAACCGGTGGAAAGCATTCTGAAACGTTTCGTTACGGGCGCCATGTCTTTCGGAGCCATCAGTCAGGAAGCGCATGAGGCAATGGCGGTTGCCATGAATAAACTGCACGGGCGAAGCAATACGGGTGAAGGCGGTGAAGATGCCGCACGCTTCGGAACTGAAATGCGCAGTGCCATCAAACAGGTAGCATCCGGACGTTTCGGGGTCACTACGGAATATCTGGTGAATGCCGACGAAATACAGATAAAAGTGGCACAAGGCGCCAAGCCGGGTGAAGGCGGCCAGTTGCCGGGATTCAAAGTAGACCAAGTGATTGCCCGCACGCGCCACTCCATTCCAGGTATTTCATTGATTTCTCCCCCGCCCCATCACGACATCTATTCCATCGAAGACCTGGCACAGCTTATCTTCGACTTGAAGAACGTCAATCCGAAAGCCAAAATCAGCGTGAAGCTGGTAGCCGAAAGCGGTGTGGGAACTATCGCCGCAGGTGTGGCGAAAGCCAAAGCCGACCTCATCGTCATCTCCGGCGCCGAAGGCGGTACAGGCGCATCACCCGCAAGCTCCATCCGATATGCCGGCATCTCGCCCGAACTCGGACTGAGCGAGACGCAACAGACACTGGTACTGAACGGGCTGCGCGGACAAGTGCTGCTGCAAGTGGACGGACAACTGAAAACCGGACGCGACGTAGTACTCATGGCCATGCTCGGTGCGGAAGAATACGGTTTCGCCACCGCTGCCCTCATCGTATTGGGATGCGTGATGATGCGCAAGTGTAACCAAAACACATGTCCCGTAGGTGTAGCCACCCAGAACCCGGAACTGCGCAAACGTTTCATCGGCCGTAGCGAATACCTTGTGAACTACTTTACCTTCCTTGCCCGCGAAGTACGCGAGTATCTGGCAGAGATTGGAGTGGAAAAACTGGATGATATCATCGGGCGTACCGACCTCATCATCCGCAGACCGGATGACGGCATCAAGAAACATCAACTCATCAACTTCGACAAAGTACTGGCGCGTGTGGACAACGGAGCCGCCATCCGCCACATCATAAACCAGCAACACGGCATCGACCGCGTAAAAGACGTGGAAATGCTGAATGCCGCCGCCAATGCCGTAGACGAACAGAAAGAAGTTTCTCTCGAATATACCATCGCCAACACCGACCGCGCCTGCGGTGCGATGCTCTCCGGCGCTATCGCCGCCAAGTACGGCGCAAAAGGCCTGCCCGAACATACACTGAACGTCAAGTTCAAAGGCTCGGCCGGACAGAGTTTCGGAGCATTCCTCGTACCGGGTATCAACTTCAAGCTGGAAGGTGAGGCCAATGACTATCTGGGCAAAGGGCTGAGTGGCGGACGTATCGCCGTACTACCCCCTGTACGCAGCAACTTCGAGGCCGAGAAGAACACAATTGCCGGAAACACCCTTCTGTATGGTGCAACCAGCGGCGAAGTATATATCAACGGTCGCGTAGGCGAACGCTTTGCCGTCCGCAACTCCGGTGCAATAGCCGTTGTAGAGGGTGTGGGTGACCATTGCTGCGAATACATGACCGGCGGACGTGTAGTGGTGCTCGGACAGACGGGACGTAACTTTGCCGCAGGTATGTCCGGTGGTGTGGCCTACGTCTGGAACAAAGACGGAAACTTCGACTACTTCTGTAACATGGAAATGGTGGAACTAAGCCTCATTGAAGAAACCTCATACCGCAAGGAGTTGCACGAACTCATCCGCCAGCATTATCTCTACACCGGTTCCAAACTGGCGCGCATCCTACTCGATGACTGGACGCACTACGTAGACGAGTTTATCCAAGTAGTCCCTATCGAGTACAAGAAAGTGCTGCAAGAAGAACAGATGAAGAAGCTGCAACAGAAGATTGCGGATATGCAAAGAGACTATTAAATTAAAAATTGAGAATTGAGAATTAAAAAATACAGAATAGTGCGTACTTACAAATTCCACGTTCTTTTTAATTTTCGATTCTCTGAGTATTATTTCTTAATTTTCAATTTTTAATTCTCAATTTATCAATCATGGGCGATTCAAAAGCATTCTTAAATATCCCCCGCCAAGAAGCGGGCTACCGTCCGATACACGAACGTATCACAGATTTCAGCCAGGTGGAACAGACGCTGAACAGTCACGACCGCAAGCTCCAAGCCTCACGCTGTATGGAATGCGGTGTACCTTTTTGCCATTGGGCATGTCCGTTGGGCAACAAGCAACCGGAGTTTCAAGACGCACTCTGCAAAGGAAAATGGCGCGAAGCCTATCAAGTACTGAACGAGACGAATGATTTCCCCGAATTTACGGGACGTATCTGCCCCGCACTTTGTGAGAAGTCATGTGTGCTGAAACTCTCCTGCGATGCTCCCGTAACCATCCGCGAGAATGAGGCAGCCATTGCCGAAGCCGCTTTTCGTGAAGGATATATCGTGCCTGTCCGCCCCGAACGCAATGGCTGGAAAATAGCTGTCATCGGTGCAGGGCCTGCCGGGCTGAGCGTTGCCGCACGGCTGAATGCCCGTGGCTACGAAGTCACGATATTCGATTCCAAACCGATGCCGGGCGGACTGCTTCGCTACGGTATTCCCAATTTCAAACTACCCAAAGAAGTGATAGACCGTCGCATGAATGTACTGAAAGCCGAAGGTATCCGGTTTGAAATGGGTGTCTGCATCGATATGCAGAAGCTGCCCGCAGGTTTCGATGCTTACGCCGTCTGCACAGGCACTCCCACTGCCCGTGACCTTACCATCCCCGGCCGTGAACTGAAAGGTATCTACTTTGCCCTCGATATGCTGGCTCAACAGAACCGTATCCTCGACGGAGAGACATTCCCGAAAGAGCAGCTTGTCAATGCCCGTGGCAAACGGGTGCTTGTCATTGGCGGTGGCGACACAGGCTCGGACTGCATCGGCACGAGCATCCGCCAAGGAGCTACGAGCGTGACACAAATAGAAATCATGCCACAACCACCCGTAGGCCACAATGACGCTACGCCCTGGCCGCAATGGCCCGTTGTCCTGAAAACCACTTCCAGTCACGAAGAAGGATGCACACGCCGCTGGTCACTGGCATCCAACAGATTCATCGGCAAGAACGGAAAGGTTTGCGGCGTGGAAGTGGAAGAAGTGGAATGGCTTCCGGCAAAAGACGGTGGCCGCCCCACCATGAAACCTACGGGTAAGAAAGAAGTCATTGAAGCCGATATGGTGCTGTTGGCTATGGGCTTCCTCAAACCGGAACAGCCGACATTTGCAGAGAATGTATTCGTGGCGGGAGATGCCGCCAATGGTGCAAGTCTCGTAGTACGTGCACTGGCTGACGGTCGCAAAGTAGCCCGGCGGATTGACCAATACTTCAACCGGTAGTTTTGCGGCAACGAAAAAAGTTTCAAAGAGGGATACCAAGAGTTTCAACGCATGAAACTTTCTGTCCCCCGGTGTGAAACGACTCGTTTCAACGCTTGAAACAATCCGTTCCAACGGACGAAACTGCCAGTCTCACCCGATACAACTAACATCATCCCGATATCAACTTCTAAAACAACTACAACCATGTGTGGAATAGCAGGTATTTTCAACATAAAATCCCAGACTCCGGAACTCAGGAGTAAAGCTTTAAAAATGGCACAGAAAATCCGCCATCGCGGACCGGACTGGAGCGGTATTTATGTAGGCGGCTCCGCAATCCTTGCACACGAGCGGCTTTCTATCGTCGACCCTCAATCGGGTGGGCAACCTCTGTACTCGCCCGACCGCAAGCAAATCCTTGCCGTCAACGGTGAGATATACAACCACCGCGATATCCGTGCACATTACGCCGGAAAGTACACCTTCCAGACGGGTTCGGACTGCGAAGTCATCCTCGCCCTCTACAAAGACAAGGGCATCAATTTCCTCGAAGAACTGAACGGTATCTTCGCCTTTGCCCTCTACGATGAAGAGACGGACGATTACCTCATAGCCCGCGACCCCATCGGAGTGATACCTTTATATATAGGCCGCGACAAGGAAGGCCGCATCTACTTCGGCAGCGAACTGAAAGCTCTCGAAGGCTTCTGCGACGAGTACGAGCCTTTCCTGCCCGGACACTATTACCGGGGACGTGAGGGTAAAATGCACCGCTGGTACACTCGCGACTGGATGCAATACCTTGCCGTAAAAGACAACTATCATACTGGTTACCCTGACGTCAATGCCACAACCTACCAAACTCAGGTTTCTGCCGTACATGATGCCCTCGAAGCCGCCGTACAGCGCCAACTTATGTCGGACGTACCTTACGGCGTGTTGTTGTCCGGCGGGCTGGACTCTTCCGTAATCTCGGCCATCGCCAAGAAATACGCCGGAAAACGTATTGAGACGGACAACAAGGCAGATGCGTGGTGGCCTCAACTCCACTCTTTTGCAGTAGGCTTGAAAGGTGCTCCCGACCTCATCAAAGCACGTGAAATGGCGCAATACATCGGCACTATCCACCATGAAATAAACTACACCATTCAAGAAGGGCTGGACGCCATTCGCGATGTCATCTACTTCATCGAAACCTACGACGTAACCACTGTCCGCGCATCCACGCCCATGTACTTGCTGGCGCGTGTCATCAAGAGCATGGGCATCAAGATGGTACTTAGTGGTGAAGGTGCGGACGAAGTATTCGGCGGCTACCTCTACTTCCACAAAGCGCCCACACCACAAGCCTTCCATGAAGAAACAGTACGTAAGCTCTCCAAACTGTACCTTTACGATTGCCTGCGCGCCAACAAGAGTCTTGCCGCTTGGGGCGTGGAAGGACGTGTCCCGTTTCTCGACAAAGAATTTCTGGATGTAGCCATGCGACTGAATCCTGCCACGAAGATGTGTCCCGGAAAAGAAATTGAAAAGAAAGTGGTTCGCGAAGCCTTTGCGGATATGCTGCCCGAAAGCGTCGCATGGCGTCAGAAAGAACAATTTTCTGATGGTGTGGGTTACAGCTGGATTGATACGCTGAAAGCTGTCACTGCCGCTGCCGTCAGTGATGAACAGATGCGGAAAGCCTCCGAACGCTTCCCCGTAAACACACCGATGAACAAAGAGGAATACTACTACCGCACTATTTTCGAGGAGCACTTCCCCAGCGAGAGTGCCGCCCGCAGTGTACCCAGCGTACCGAGTGTAGCCTGTTCCACCGCCGAAGCATTGGCATGGGACGTCTCATTCCAAGGGAAAAACGACCCTAGCGGACGCGCCGTTGCCGGTGTGCACGAAGAAGCCTACAAGGACTGAACCTTAAAAAAAGTAACCACACGGCAAATGCAACGGATTTTTAATATACTTTCTGTTTCATATTCGTAAGCTTATGCTACCTTTGCGAAAGAACGATGAAAATAATTAATTCTAAAGCCCATGAAACTGAAAAGCCTTATTATCACTTCCGCCCTGCTACTTGCCGCTTGTGGCTATACACAGGCACAGTCCACCCAAGTCATTGCTCACCGCGGCTTCTGGAAAACAGACGGTTCGGCACAGAATTCCATTGCCGCACTGGTGAAAGCCGACTCCATAAATTGTTACGGTTCCGAGTTCGATGTATGGCTCACCGCCGACAACCAACTTGTAGTAAACCACGATAGCACTTTCAAGGGAGTGAATATGCAGAAATCCACCGCACAACAGTGTACCGCCGTCATACTGGACAACGGAGAGCAACTCCCCACCCTGCGGCAATACTTGGAGAAGGCCGGACAACTGAAAACGCGCCTTATTCTGGAACTGAAATCCCACAAGACACCCGAACAGGAAACACGTGCCGTAGAAAGTATCGTGAAGATGGTGAAAGACATGGGATTGGAGAACCGCATGGAATACATCGCTTTCTCGCGACACGCCACCAAAGAATTTATCCGTCTTACCCCCAAAGGAACTCCGGTATATTATCTGGAAGGCGACCTCTCTCCCAAAGAACTGAAAGAATGGGGATGCGCCGGACCCGACTATCACTTCAGCGTATTCAAAAGACATCCCGAATGGATTAAAGAGTCCCACGACTTGGGCATGAAAGTAAATGCTTGGACCATAAACGATGCCAAAGACATGAAGTGGTTGATTGACCACGGTGTGGATTTCATCACTACCAACGTCCCCGTAGAACTGCAAGAAATATTACAGTAAAAGCATCAGCTTACAATACATTTAGAAAGTTATTACAGACAAGCTGCTTCATTATGAAAACAATGAAGCAGCTTTTATATTTCAAAAAGGTAGTAATAAGCGAATAAAACAATCATTTTTATTATTTCCCCGCAAGAGTGCGAGAGCATTATATTACAATCTTTACGAATATAGCATCATATACTTTTAAATTGAAAGGGAAATCATATATATTTGCACTGAATGAAAGCAGGAATAGAAATAAATAGAAAACAGATATCAATATAGATAAAAATCATCCAAAACGTCGTATATTTGCATTGAAATAAGACAAAAAGATATAGTCAACTAACCAAGTAAGTACAAAATGACAAGAAGCATAAAGTTTACCAAGATGCATGGCGCAGGAAACGACTACATATATGTAGACACTACCCGCTATCCTATCGAGAACCCGGAGAAACTCTCGAAGAAATGGAGCGCACCGCATACGGGAATCGGCAGTGACGGTCTGGTACTTATAGGGCGCTCCGACAAAGCCGATTTCAGCATGCGCATTTTCAATGCGGACGGTTCGGAAGCCAAGATGTGCGGCAATGCCAGCCGGTGCATCGGCAAATACCTTTATGACTACAAGCTGACTTCCAAAACAGAAATCACACTCGATACCCTGTCCGGCATCAAGATTCTAAAACTACACGCGACAGGCGATAAAGTAGACACTGTAACCGTTGACATGGGTATTCCGTCTGACGAACCCGTGAACTATGACGGCAAGGGGAGCAAGCCGATGACAGAACATCCCATCGAAATAGACGGCATACGCTATACGGGTACTACCGTATCCATGGGAAACCCGCATCTGGTAATCTTCGTGAACGACATTACGAAGGTAGACCTCTCCTCTATCGGCCCCAAACTGGAGAATCACCCTCTCTTCCCCGACCGCACCAATGTGGAGTTTGCCCAAGTATTGGAAGAGGGAAAGATAAGGATGCGCGTATGGGAACGGGGTTCGGGCGTCACCCGAGCCTGTGGAACAGGAGCCTGTGCCACAGCCGTAGCCGCTTTCCTCACAGGACGTGCCGGAAGAAAATCAATCATCGGCATGGATGGAGGAACACTCACCATTGAATGGGATATAGCCACCAAGCACGTCTTTATGACGGGAGAGGCAACCAAGGTGTTCGAGGGAGAGATGGAGACGGATGAAGAATTATGAATGAATATACGCTTTTGTGCCACATGGCAATTCTTCATTATTAATTCATCATTATTAAATAATTAAACCAACAGAGATATGGCATTAGTTAATGAACATTTTTTGAAACTGCCCGGAAGTTACTTATTTTCGGACATAGCTAAAAAAATTAATACTTTCAGGATAACGCACCCTAAAAAAGAAGTCATCCGTCTGGGTATCGGAGACGTTACCCGTCCGCTGCCGCAAGTTTGCATCGAAGCGATGCACAAGGCAGTGGATGAGATGGCTGATGCCAAGACATTCCGCGGATACGGTCCTGAACAGGGTTATGACTTTCTGATTGATGCCGTTATCAAACACGATTACGCGACACGCGGCGTTCATTTCAGCCCACAAGAAATCTTCATCAACGACGGAGCCAAGAGCGATACGGGAAACATAGGCGACATACTCCGCCATGACAACAGTGTGGGAGTAACCGACCCTATCTACCCCGTCTACATTGACAGCAACGTAATGTGCGGACGCGCCGGCATATTGGAAAAAGACGGCAAATGGAGCAATGTAACCTATATGCCCTGTACGGCCGAAAACAACTTTATCCCCGAAATACCGGACAAACGTATCGACATCGTCTACCTCTGTTACCCCAACAATCCTACGGGTACTACCCTTACCAAACCCGAACTGAAAAAGTGGGTGGACTATGCCCTTGACAACGAAACGCTTATCCTATTTGATGCCGCCTACGAGGCTTTCATCCAAGAGGACGATGTGCCCCACTCCATATACGAAATAAAAGGGGCGAAAAAATGCGCCATCGAGTTCCGCAGTTTCTCAAAGACAGCCGGATTTACAGGCGTACGCTGCGGCTACACCGTAGTACCGAAAGAACTGACCGCCGCTACGCTGGAAGGTGAACGTATCTCCCTCAACAAACTGTGGAACCGCCGCCAATGCACCAAGTTTAATGGTACAAGCTACATTACCCAGCGTGCCGCCGAAGCCATCTACACCGCAGAAGGCAGACGGCAGGTAAAAGAAACGATTGACTACTATATGAACAACGCCCGCACCATGAAAGAAGGACTGGAAACATCCGGGCTGGAAGTGTACGGCGGTGTGAACGCTCCATACATCTGGCTGAAAACCCCGAACGACATAAGCTCTTGGCGATTCTTCGAACAAATGTTGTACGAAGCCAATGTAGTGGGTACTCCGGGTGTAGGCTTCGGGCCAAGCGGTGAGGGATATATCCGCCTGACCGCTTTCGGCAAACACGAAGACTGTGTGGAAGCCATAAAACGCATCCGCAACTGGCTGAAATAAAAGTGAAGAATATAAACATCCTACTATTTAATAGTTCAAGCACAATACTATACTAACAGAACCGGACTGATCATCCGCAATTTTTCTAACTAAAAAGGTAAGAAGGTATGAAAACAAGAAACACAAAATTAGGAGTAATAGCAATAACGTTACTATCAGCTGCAATGCCTTTCACGGCAAAGGCACAGGACAAAGTAAAAGCATCCGTAGGCGCAGACATCGTAAGCGGCTACATCTGGCGCGGACAAGACTTGGGCGGTGTAAGCCTTCAACCCAACGCATCCATCGCCTATAAAGGTTTGTCTTTGGAAGCATGGGGATCGGTAGGTATTGAAAAGACAGATGCCGACGGTTACGATGCTAAAGAGTTCGACCTCACACTGGGCTACTCCACCGGTGGTTTTAGCGTATCAATTACTGATTATTGGTATAATACCGGAGCAGGTTACTTCCACTACGGTGCCCACAATACAACCCACCTGTACGAAGCCCAAGTGGGTTACGACTTCGGACCGGTAGCAGTAAACTGGTACACCAACTTTGCCGGAGACGACGGTGTCAAGGAGAATGGTGACAGAGCCTATTCATCCTATATTTCCATAGCCGCTCCGTTCAAATTGGGCGGACTTGACTGGACAGCCGAAGTAGGCGCCACTCCATGGGAAACGGACTTCTACGGAGCAAGCGGATTTACCGTATGCGACGTCAGCCTCGGAGCTACAAAGGATATCAGGATAACCAATTCATTCTCCCTGCCACTCTTTGCCAAAGCTACTTGGAATCCCTGTTCGGAAAGAGCATACTTCGTAGTAGGATTAAGTTTTTAAGAACAATAAAACACTTAAGGTATGAAAAAGATTGAAGCTATCATCCGCAAAACCAAATTCGAGGAAGTGAAAGACTCACTCCTCGAAGCAGATATCGAATGGTTCTCTTATTACGATGTAAGAGGTATCGGAAAATCCAGACAAGCCCGTATTTACCGTGGTGTACTGTACGACACCAGTTCCATCGAACGTATCCTCATCTCTATCGTTGTACGCGATAAAAACGCAGAAAAGACAGTACAAGCTATCATCAAAGCCGCACAAACCGGCGAAATCGGCGACGGCCGCATCTTCGTCATCCCCATTGAAGACGCTATCCGCATCCGCACCGGAGAACGGGGTGACATTGCCCTCTATAATGCCGAACAGGAAAGATAACCGGCAGCACTCAACCCACAGGATTTTCATTGAGCGGCGTGCTCAGTGAAAAACAAAATACAAGTACAACTAAAAACCCAAAAGATTATGGACAAATATATGAAACGCAGTTTCACAAAACTGCGTACGGCCCTTGCTATACTCATAGCTTGCTGCCTCACAACAGATATGTATGCACAAACCGCCGTAGCTGCGGATAGTGTGGCAACCGATACCGTCGCCCAGTTGGTTTCCGGTGTCAACACCGTCTGGATGTTACTTGCAGCCATGTTGGTATTCTTTATGCAACCGGGCTTCGCATTGGTGGAAGCCGGTTTCACCCGCACCAAGAACACCGCCAACATACTGATGAAAAACTTTGTGGACTTCATGTTCGGCTCACTTCTTTACTGGCTGGTAGGTTTCGGCATCATGTTCGGTTTAGGCGACTTCTTCGGAACTCCTCACCTCATGAGCCTGTTGTTCGATAGCAATGGCCTGCCCGACCCCGCTTCATTGCCTACCGAAGGTTTCCTCGTATTCCAAACCGTATTCTGCGCCACTTCCGCCACAATTGTTTCGGGAGCTATAGCGGAGCGTACAAAGTTTTCCATGTATCTGGTTTACACAATCTTCATCAGCGTACTGATTTATCCCGTTTCCGGGCACTGGACTTGGGGTGGTGGATGGCTGATGAACGGTGAAGCAGGTTCCTTCATGACGGAAACATTCGGAACTACCTTCCACGATTTCGCAGGTTCTACCATTGTACACTCCGTAGGCGGTTGGATTGCATTGGTAGGTGCAGCTATCCTCGGTCCGCGCATCGGCAAGTACGGCAAAGACGGCCGGTCAAAAGCCATCCCCGGACACAACCTCACCATTGCGGCACTGGGCGTGTTCATCCTATGGTTCGGATGGTTCGGTTTCAACCCCGGCTCTCAGTTGGCGGCAGCCACTACCGAGGATCAGGTAACTGTCTCGCTCGTATTCCTCAACACTAACTTGGCAGCTTGCGCTGGTGGTTTCTTTGCCCTGGCCGTCAGTTGGCTGAAATACGGCAAACCGTCCCTGTCACTCACGCTGAACGGTATTTTGGCGGGATTGGTAGGCATTACGGCAGGATGCGACGCCGTTGCTCCGCTGGGTGCGGTCATCATCGGCGCCATCTGTGGCGTACTGATGATATATGCCGTAGAATTCATTGACAAAGTACTGAAAATTGACGACCCCATAGGCGCATCTTCCGTACACGGCGTATGTGGTTTCACGGGAACGGTACTTACCGGACTGTTCTCTACCAGTGAAGGTCTGTTCTACGGTGCGGGTGCGGGCTTCCTCGGAGCACAGATATTCGGTGCGGTAATTGTCGGACTTTGGGCGGCAGGTATGGGCTTCATCATCTTCAAAGTACTCGACAAGATACACGGCTTGCGTGTTCCGGCTCGCGTGGAGGAAGAAGGACTTGACATCTACGAGCACGGAGAGTCCGCTTACAACTAAAACAAGTTTTTTTATTCTATCATATATTTATAAACCAACAATTACAATTCTAAGGTATTATGTCAAAATTGAGATTCAGAGTAGTAGAGACGGCGTTCAAGAAGAAACCCGTTGCAGTGGCAGTCCCGGCGGAACGTCCGTCGGAATACTTCGCCAAGTATGTATTCAACAAGGAAAAGATGTTCAGGTATCTGCCGAGCAAGGTATATGCCAAACTGATTGATGTAATTGACAACGGTGCGCCGCTGGACCGCAGTATTGCTGATGAAGTGGCGGCGGGAATGAAGAAATGGGCGCTTGAGATGGGAGCCACCCACTACACGCACTGGTTTCATCCGCTCACCGAAGGCACTGCCGAAAAACACGACGCTTTTGTGGAACACGACGGCAAGGGCGGCATGATGGAAGAATTCACAGGCAAGTTGCTTGTGCAGCAGGAACCGGACGCATCCAGCTTCCCCAACGGCGGTATCCGCAACACGTTCGAGGCACGCGGATATTCAGCATGGGACCCCTCTTCTCCCGCGTTCATAGTAGATGATACGCTCTGCATTCCTACCATCTTCATTGCCTACACGGGTGAATCTCTTGACTACAAAGCGCCGTTACTCAAAGCACTGCGTGCAGTGGACAAGGCAGCGGTAGACGTATGCCGCTACTTCAACCCGGACGTAAAGAAAGTAGTGGCGTACTTGGGCTGGGAACAGGAATACTTCCTGATTGACGAAGGCCTTTACGCCGCCCGCCCCGACCTGTTGATGACCGGCCGCACACTGACCGGACACGATAGTGCCAAGAACCAACAACTCGAAGACCACTACTTCGGCGCCATCCCTCCGCGTGTGGCAGCCTTTATGAAGGAGTTGGAAATCGAAGCGTTGAAACTCGGAATCCCTGTCAAGACCCGCCACAACGAGGTAGCTCCCAACCAATTCGAGTTGGCTCCTATCTTCGAGGAATGTAACCTTGCAGTAGACCACAATATGCTCATCATGGCTCTGATGCGCAAGGTGGCACGTAATCACGGCTTCCGAGTACTGTTGCACGAAAAGCCATTCAAGGGTGTCAACGGCAGCGGCAAGCACAACAACTGGTCGTTGGGTACGGACACGGGCATCCTGCTCCATGCCCCCGGCAAACTGCCCGAAGACAACCTACGCTTCATCACCTTCGTAGTAAATACCTTAATGGCAGTCTACAAACATAACGGATTACTGAAAGCCAGCATCTCCAGCGCCACAAACGCCCACCGACTGGGAGCGAATGAAGCGCCTCCTGCAATCATATCCAGCTTCCTCGGCAAGCAGTTGAGTCAGGTTCTGGAACATATTGAGGAAAGCACTAAGGATAACCTCATCAGCCTCAGCGGCAAACAGGGCATGAAGCTGGACATTCCGCAGATACCCGAGCTAATGATAGACAACACCGACCGTAACCGTACCAGCCCGTTTGCCTTTACGGGCAACCGCTTCGAGTTTCGTGCCGTAGGTTCGGAAGCCAACTGTGCCAGCGCCATGATTGCCCTGAACTCCGCTCTTGCCGAGCAACTGGTAGAATTCAAGAAGGATGTAGACAAACTTATCGGGAAGGGTGAACCGAAGATTTCGGCTATCCTCGACGTTATCCGCAAATACATCAGGATATGCAAGCCCATTCACTTCGACGGTAACGGCTACAGCGACGAATGGAAAGCCGAGGCCAAAAAACGCGGTCTGGACTGCGAAACCAGTGTACCCCTCATCTTCGACAACTATCTGAAGCCCGAAAGCATCCGTATGTTCGAGTCTGTAGGCGTAATGACGCAAAAGGAACTGGAAGCCCGCAACGAAGTGAAGTGGGAGACCTATACCAAGAAAATTCAGATTGAAGCCCGCGTGCTCGGTGACTTGGCGATGAATCACATCATTCCCGTAGCCACTCAATATCAGACGGATTTGATAGACAATGTCTACAAAATGAAAGACCTCTTCCCGGTAGAGAAAGCTGCAAAACTGTCTGCCAAGAATTTGGAACTCATCGAAGAGATTGCCGACCGTACCACCTTCATCAAGGAACATGTAGATACCATGATAGAAGCCCGCAAGGTTGCCAACAAGATTGAATGTGAACGCGACAAAGCCATCGCTTATCACGACAACATCGTACCGATGATGGAAGAAATCCGCTATCACATCGACAAGTTGGAACTCATCGTTGACAACCAGATGTGGACATTACCGAAATACAGGGAACTGTTGTTTATAAGATAAAGAGCTATTTCAGACATACAAACTCTGAAACCGGAAATTATCTATTTCTTTTGTTGGTTGTTTTAAGTTTGCAGGGGAAAGAAGTGCCGTGATGGTAGTTCTTTCCCCTTTTTTATCCGGCAGACAGCAGCCTGAAGAGGAAAACAGATTATCTTTGTCCCCAATTACAAATAAACACATTATGAAAGACCTGCGTACACGCCATACAGCATTGCTGCTGTTTACATTCTTGCTGGCATCGGTATCCTTATCCGCACAGACCGGCTTACAGCAGAAACTAAGTGAGATTTCCGCCATAACGGAAACCCAACCGTTGGAATCTACCGAGTTTTCGGAGAAGTATGTAACCTATTTCACCCAGCCGCTCGACCACCGGCATCCCAAGAAAGGAAGTTTCCGCCAGCGGGTTATCGTGGCGCATGCGGGCTTCGATCGTCCCACGGTCATTATAACCGAAGGATATGGAGCCGCCTACGCGCTCAAGCCCCAATATCGCGAGGAACTTTCCAGGCTCCTCAATGCCAATATGGTATTTGTGGAATACCGCTATTTCCTGGAATCCACTCCCGAACCCAAAGACTGGCGATACCTTACAGCCGAAAGTTCCGCCGATGATTTGCACGCGGTAACAACCGCATTCAAAAACATATATCCCGGAAAATGGATTGCTACCGGTATCAGCAAAGGCGGACAGACCGCCCTGCTCTACCGCACATTCTATCCGGACGATGTGGATGTATCCGTTCCTTACGTGGCTCCCCTCTGCTACGGAACAGAGGACGGCCGTCACGAACCGTTCCTCAAAAAAGTGTCTACGGATGAAGACCGTAAAAGAATTACCGACTTCCAGCTGGAAATCCTGAAACGCAAAGCGGCCTTACTCCCCCTTTTCGAGAAATACTGCACCGAACAAGAGTATAAGTTCCGTGCTCCTATCGAAGAGATATACGACTATTCGGTACTAGAATATTCATTCGCGCTCTGGCAATGGGGTACTCCCGTCGGCAGCATTCCGCTACCCACAGCCACCGACGCAGAACTCATAGCCCACCTGCTGGCCATCAGCGACCCGTCCTATTTCACAACCGACAGTACCAACGCCTCTTTCTTCGTACAGGCCGCACGCGAATTGGGCTATTACGGCTACGACACCCGTCCTTTCAAAAAGTATCTCTCCATCAAGTCCGGCAAAGGCTACCTGCATCGCCTGATGCTTCCCGAGGAACTGAAAGATATGCCTTTTGACAAGACACTCAGTAGGAAGATTAAGGGATTCTTGCAAAAGAACGACCCGAAAATGATATTCATCTACGGTGAAAACGATCCCTGGACGGCTGCCGGAGTTACCTGGCTCAAAGAGAAAAAGAATATTCACGTATTCATTCAGCCGGGCGGCAGCCATCTGGCACGCATCTCCACACTGCCCGAAAAGGAGAAAGAAGAAGTGATGAAGCTGCTAAACGAATGGTTGCGGTAAACGCACCCGTTCTTTCGCAGCATCCTGTTTCTGCCGCATAAGGGAAAAGACACAAACGGAAAAGGGCTGCCTCAGCGATTGAGACAGCCCCTTTTATATCAAACATACCACTCTTACCACTCAAGGAACTTTCCCCTCTCCCTGCGCTTCTGCAACTCCTCTTTCAGGAAGCGCTGACGGTCTTTGGCTATATAACGGCGGGCAAAGATGTTGGGAACGGCTACCCCCAGCGCAATGCAAAGGATAATCAACGAAGCGTTGATACCGTTGGACACAGCCACCGTGACCTCGCCCACCACTCCGTGCATATTAATGAGGGCCACCAGCGCACGGTACATCAACACTCCCGGAATCATCGGAATGACGGAAGGAATGGTAAGCACGTGATTAGGCACATGAAACCAGTGAACTGCCTTCACCGCCACCAGACTCACCACCATGGCTCCCATGAAAGAACCGATGACCGGACCGAGCCCCAACTCGAAGTTGACGAAATTACGCGTACACACGGCAAGGATTCCCCCTACCGCAACCACCCACAACAGACGGCGCTGGATATTGAATATCATGGAGAAGCCCATCGCGGATATGGCCGCCGCAATGGCGTATATATAATAAGGATCGTGCGGAACCATGCTCAGTTCGCTGAACTTCTTGTCAATCACCACATCTTCCATAGCCAGCAGGCGCATGGCCATCACAATGCCGAACGCCATGGCACACACCATGAGCACCGTATTGACGGCACGCACGATGCCCACCTGTATATAGTTGTCAATCATGTCGTCCACAAAGTTTATAATGGGAACTCCCGGCACAATGAACAGTGCGCACGCCAGCAGCGGATGGTAAGGCGTGCCCGAAAACCCTGTAAAGGTGGTGATATAAGCCAGACATGTGGACACCAGCGCCGCAATGGTGATGCTCATATACAGATTGATACCGAACTCTATGCAACGCGCACGGACACGGAAACCTGCAAAAGCGGCGATAGAGGCAAACAGAAAGGCAACCCAGTCGCTGCCGAACAGCTTGCAGAAGCCACCACAGGCAAAACCCGCACCGATGGCAACGAGATAGGGGGTGTAGTTCCGCTTCTTGTTTTTTATCTTCTCCAGCTCTTCCTCGTAGCGGTCGAGCGAATAGTCTTCCTCAATGGCACGCCAGGACAGCTTGCTGATTTCGGATATGGCCGTCATGTTGATACCATGTTTCTCGCACTTCTGAAATTTGGAATAAGAGTGCGATTCGTCACTCAGGTTCACCACCAGCATTGTATAAGTCACGTCGATGTGAAGATTTTCCTCAGGTAGTCCCAAATAAGCCGCCACACGATTCATATTGCGTACAATGCGATTGGTATCGGCAGCACTCTCCACTAATATTTTCCCCGTACGAAGCAATAAATCAAGCTTCCTGCGCAAGATAATCTCTTGCTCGACCATTGTTTTATCCATCAAACTTTCCACTAACTAATATCTGATTTTTACCTATTTTCAAAAAGGAGTACAAAAGTACATAAAAAGCATGAGTTTCCTACACCGGCATAACAAAGAAATCATTTTTTCTTTAGAGGAAAGAAAGGCAAAATATGGAAAAGAATTTCATATCTCATCGGAAACCGATACCTTTGCACACATTTTCGGACAAAAGAAAACGGGCAGAGCGAATGTTCATCATATCTCCCGGAAACAAAAGCTGACTTATATGGAAACATTTTGGAACACCATCGCACAGTATAATGAAAGCACCTGGTGGGCGCAGATTCTCATTACCGCAGCGGGCATCCTGCTGACTGCATTGCTATACCGCCGTCCCACCGTCTGGGCAAAACGCTCCATGAAAATATATATGGTATTCCTCAACGGCTGGATAGCGCTGGTGTACTACGCAATGTACTGCGACACGCGCAACTATCACTACGTCCTCTCCGCATTCTGGGGAACCGTCGCATTGATTTGGCTGTGGGATTTATTTACCGGTTACACTCCGTTCGAGCGTAACCCCAAGTACCCTATGCTGGCAGGAGTGCTCTATGCGATGCCTTTCCTATACCCGCTCCTTTCGTGGGCGCGCGGCATGGAGTTCCCGATGATGACGACCACAGTAATGCCCTGCTCGGTAGCCGCATTCACCATCGGACTGCTGTTGGCGTTCTCGCGCAAAGTCAATCTGCTCGTCATCCTCTTCCTCTGCCACTGGGCGCTCATCGCCTTCTCCAAAGTGTATGTGTACAAGATTCCCGAAGACCTGCTGCTGGCAAGCGCCACCGTACCTGCCATCTACCTGTTCTTCAAGAATTACATAGCCCAAAACCTGCACAAGGAAACGAAACTGAGCGCACGCCTCATGAACTGGTTCCTGATTCTGATGTGCATCGTTATCGGGGTATTCCTAAGCATCACGCTCTTTCAAGAGGTAGGAAAATAAACGGGCCGACACACGTATTCATCACCGTTTGCCCATATAATAATACCCTATAAAAAACAGACCATCCGTTTACCCGAAACGGATGGTCTGTCTGTATCAAACGGATGATGCGTTTCATACCAACGCACCATCTGTTTTGTTATCTTATCTTAGATGAACCAGCGAACATAGCAGAAGTCCTGACGGTGAGGCAGTTCTGCATTCTTCGGGAACATACGGTAAGCTACCTTGAAGCTGCCTGCGTTCTCCAGCTTATGCGTTGCCTGGAACGTATAGAGGTCGCCCTCTTTCTTCACTACTTCAAACGGCGCTACGGAGTAAACGTGCTGCTTGCCGTCCTGAGCTGTATAAGTAGTTACCAGTTCCAGACCGATAGCATCGTTCAGCCCCTTCTCGTCGATAACGTAGGTAATGGTGTATTCCTTACCGCTTTCGAGAGAGCCTTTCACCAGTTCTTCCGTCTTTTCGCAGGATACGACTTCGATGCTGTCCCACTTGGCCACAACTTCTTCCTTCCATGCTGCGAGTTCCTTGGCTTTGGCATAGTTGTTGGCAGCCAATGCCTTGAAGCGTTTTGCTTCCTTGGTGTAGAACTTGCTATAGTAATCGTCCAACTGACGCTTCATTGTGTAGTGAGGCGCAATCTGCGCGATGGAATTCTTGATAGTTCTGATCCAGCCTTCGGAATATCCCTTCTTGTTGCGTGCATAGTACAACGGCAGGATTTCCTGTTCGAGGATGCTGTAAATGGTAGCGGCATCCAACTGGTCTTGGTATTCCTGATTCTGGTAAGTACGCTTTTCGGTCAACGCCCAGCCTGCACCTTCACGATAGCCTTCCAGCCACCATCCGTCGAGCACGGAGAAGTTTACCACACCGTTCATCAACGCTTTCTCACCGGAAGTACCGGATGCTTCGAGCGGACGTGTCGGAGTGTTCAGCCAGATATCCACACCCGATACAAGACGGCGTGCCAACTGCATGTCGTAGTTCTCGAGGAAGATAATCTTACCCAGGAATTCGGGACGGCGGGAGATTTCGATGATTCTCTTAATCAATCCCTGGCCTGCACCGTCGTGCGGATGGGCCTTACCCGTAAAGAGGAACTGTACCGGATAGTCGGGGTTGTTCACAATCTTGGACAGACGGTCCAGGTCGGTGAACAGCAGGTGTGCACGCTTGTAAGTGGCGAAACGGCGTCCGAAACCTATCAGCAGTGCATTCGGGTTAATCTTGTCCAGCAGAGACACAACACGTGAGGGGTCTCCCTGGTTGTTCAGCCATGTCTTGCGGTATTCCTTGCGGACGTAGTCAATCAGTTTGTTCTTCATGGCCATGCGCGTCTTCCAGATCTCTTCGTCGGGTACGCTGTAGATTGCTTCCCAAATCTTAGGATTGGACTGGTCGTACCAGAAGTTTTCATCGAAGTGCTTGGCATAGAGCTGCTTCCACTCCGTTGCGCTCCATGTGGGGAAGTGCACACCATTGGTGACGTAGCCCACGTGCATTTCTTCCGGGAAGTAACCTTTCCAGATGGGAGCAAACATCTCCTGGGAAACCTTTCCGTGCAACCAGCTTACACCGTTCACTTCCTGAGAAGTGTTGCAGGCGAATACGGACATGCAGAAACGTTCGCCCTTGTCGCCGGGGTTGTTGCGGCCGAGGTCCATGAGGTCATCCCAAGTGATACCCATACGGGCAGGATAACCGCCCATGTACTTGCCGAAGAGGCCTTCGTCGAAGTAGTCGTGGCCGGCAGGAACCGGAGTATGTACGGTGTACAGAGAAGAGGCGCGTACCAGCTCGATGGCCTGGTCGTAGGTCAGACCTTCGGCTACGTAGTCGCAGATGCGCTGTACGTTAATCAACGCTGCGTGGCCTTCGTTGCAGTGATATACGTCTTTCTTGATACCCAGCTTCTTCAAGGTAAGGATACCACCGATACCGAGCAGGATTTCCTGCTTCAAACGGTTCTCCCAATCGCCGCCATAAAGCTGGTGAGTGATGGAACGGTCGAACTCGCTGTTCATCTCGTTGTCCGTATCGAGCAGATAAAGGGAGATACGGCCTACGTTCACTCTCCAAAGATAAGCATGTACGTAGTAATCCAGGTAAGGAACATCGACTACAACCTGCTTTCCGTTTTCGTCCAATACGCGGTCGAGAGGCAACTGGCCGAAGTTCTGGGCTTCGTAGTTGGCAATCTGCTGTCCGTCCATAGACAAAGTTTGGGTGAAATAACCGTAACGGTACAGGAAACCTACGGCACACAGGTCTACATTGCTGTCGGAAGCCTCTTTCAAATAGTCGCCGGCAAGTACGCCCAGACCACCGGAATATATCTTAAGTACATGATTCAAACCGTATTCCATACTGAAATATGCAACGGAAGGACGATTGCTGTCGGGTTTTACATCCATGTAATTGCGGAACTTGGAATATACATCTTCCATTCTGCGCAAAATAACCTTATCTTTAGCAAGCGCCTCAAGCTTGGCATAGCTCATACGTTCCAACAGCAGAACAGGGTTCTGTCCTACTTCTTTCCAAAGAGCAGGGTCAAGGTCTCTAAACAGTTCGGTGGCTTCAAAGTTCCATGACCACCAAATGTTACGTGCAAGTTCGGATAACTTCTCCAATTCAGCGGGGATGTGCGATTTCACGTTCACATCCTTCCAGTTCGGAGTGTTTACATTACTGACTTTAATATTCATTGTATGATTACTTGATTAATTAATATGATTTTTTTCATTGTCCCAACTGACGCTTCATCGCATTACGCAACGCAACGTCGTAGGCTTCGTTATAGTATTGTATGAAATGTTTCCACAAGGCTTGTTCCGCCACCTGAGCGGCACGCTTACGAATCTCTTTGATTTCCGCATTGGTCTTTGTAGAGAACAAGGCTATGGTGTCCTTGATGCCGTCCGCCACTTCGGAATAGTTATAGTCCGAACGGTGCAGCACCTCGACTCCATCATTGATGCCGTGCTGGTTCTTCAGGCTGTTTACCCAAAGTCCGAAGCCGGCAAGGTCGGTCGTAATGGTGGGCACGCGGAAAGCCACGCTCTCCAGCGGGGTATATCCCCACGGCTCATAGTAAGAGGGATAAACGCTGAGGTCCTCTCCCAGTATCAGGTCGTAATAATGCTTGTTGAGAATGCCGTCCTTACCGTCCAGATAGCAGGGAACGAAGATTACCTTCACCTTGTCTTCGGGACGGTTGCCCATACCGAGGTACTTCAGCATGTCCAGCACCTGGTCGTGCGTCATGTTGTGCAGCCAGTGCGTGATGAAAGGTACTTCCAAAGGAGTGGTATAACGCTCGTCTTTCTTTTTCAGACGCTGCTGCAGGTCTTCGCGGGGGTCACCCACCCAACCGGGTACGTTGACGAAAGCCAGCACTTTCTTATTCAGATTCTTATCGCGGTTCAAACGGTTCAATGATTCCAGAAACACATCGATGCCTTTGTTCTTGAACTCGTAACGGCCGCTGGTTCCGATGATAAGTGTATCCTCATCAAACTCCTGCCCCAACAGGCAGTTTGCCACACGCAACATGGTGGAACGCGCCCGCTTGCGCTTACCGGTAAATGTGGAGCCTTTCGGAACGAAATCGTCTTCGAAACCGTTCATCAGGATTACGTCGGCAGGCTTGTCAAGCAGTTCCTTGCACTCGTTGTTGGTAATTTCGCTTACGGTAGTGAAACAGTCTACGTAATGGGCGGTCTGCTTTTCGATGGAATGCTTGGACTCCATATTCAGCTCCTGCGCCATTTGGTCGCCGTTGTAGGCAAAAAGATAATCGTATAGCGGTTTGTTGTTACCCGCAATAGAACGGCCTATCGAAGTGGCATGGGTGGTGAATATCGTAGCGATTTCGGGAACGGCAGTCTGCAAGTAAAGCGCAGCCATACCGGTCATCCATTCATGTGCCTGAAATACAACCTTGTCCGTTTCCGTCAGGTTATACCGGTAGAAACTCTCCACCACCTTTCCGGTGGCGTATGCAAACATCGAGGCTTCATCGTAGTCACCGTATGCGTGCAGTGAATCCACCTGATAGTGTTCCCACATCTCCGCATAAATTTCATTCTTTTGTGCAAAGAAAGGTTGGAAGTCAACCAATATGACAATAGGTTCGCCCGGAATGTTCCAGCGGCCTACGCGGACAGAGAGGTTGTCTTTTTCAATAGCATATTTCTTCCATGCGGCACAAAGGTTATCGGACTCGATAAATAAAGGGTTCTCTTTACCTTGCCAGAAGTCCGGGCCTACAAAAAATACTTTATCGCGGAATTTTGTCTGCAAAGTGTTCGCTCTGGTAGACAAAACTGTATAGATACCGCCTACTTTATTACATACTTCCCAGCTCGCTTCGAAGATGTAATCGGGGGTAAGTAGCTCTTTAACCATATATGTTATAATCTCTTTATCGTAATTGTGGCTGCAAAAGTACGCATTATTCTTTGAAAAATAGCCTTTTAATCGAAAAAACTGATTAAATGTGCATAAACAATCGTTTGCATAAATACTACCGGCAAACGCTAAAAGCCCACCAATACAGAGAAGAGCGAAGATTACCGATGAAAAGAGAAAAAACAGAAGTTTGTACGAAATAGAAGGAAAAGACAGAGAAGAAGATATGAAAAAGAGGGTATATCAAAACTTAAATTCGCTTGCTGTTTGTTTCTTTTTAGGCACGGATTACACGGAAAACACAGATTTTCTTTGTTCTTTTTCCGTATAATTCCGTGACTAAAAAGAAATCAGCAAGTATGTTTTGACACCCTCTTCTTTTATTTCAACTGCTATTTGTGCAGTCGGTAATTGCTGTTTATGCGGTCAGCGCACTGCCAATCAAGAAAGTGGCAGCCAAAGCTACAATCGCATAAAGTTCGGGGAATACGGCAAGAATCAGCGTGTTGCTGAATACGTCGTGTCCCTGACCGATAGCGGCGATACCGTTGGCGCAAACCTGTCCCTGACGGATAGCGGAGAACAAGGCAACCAATCCCAAAGCAATACCTGCACCCAGAATGGCAGCAGCCTGAATGGCAGTCATGCCCGGAGTAAGGATGCCGAAAATAGTCTGGAACATAAAGTAGCCTGCAAAACCGTACAAGCCCTGAGTACCGGGAAGAGCGGTCAGCACAAGAAAGTTACCGAAAGCACCGTCGTTCTTCTTCAGCGCACCGATAGCCGCATTACCGGCAATTGTCACACCATAGGCACTACCGATACCCGACAAACCAATCATCACTGCAATGCCAATATAGGCAATCAATAAATTCATTTCCATAATCTTATTCGTTTTTTATTGTTTATATTTTATTTGTTTCTCTTGTTTGTTTCTCTTAAAGATTTCTTTTGAAGAATTCTCCTGAAGACTCTCGGAGAAAAGACTACGCTATCTCCGCGCAGCTCCTGTCTTCCTCTTTTGTCAATCTTTTATTCTCTATTTCTCAATTTAAATTTTCAACTCTCAATTCTTAAACGGCTTGTATTCCTTGCCTCCGCCTTCGTATCCGGAGTTCTTGAAGAATTCCACAAAGGTCAGACGCATGGGGTGAACCATTGCACCGAGCACGTTCATAAAGATATTGATGGCATGGCCGATAACGAATATCAGTACCATTACGATGGGACCTGCAATAACATTGTCAGGACTCATGCCCACCGCCAAGCTGTTGAACACCCCTGCAAGGATACCACCCGACAGTCCGAGGGCAAACAGACGTACATACGACAGCACATCGCCCAGCAATCCGGTAGCCATATTGTAGGAATCCCAAAGCCCAAGCCCGATATTGAGGAATATATTCTTTCCCGGACTGTTGTAGAGGAATATCATGGCTGCCGCCACACCGAGGATGCACAGATGCACCGTACCGCCCAATGGCATGACTTCCGGCAGCAAGGCTCCTACTCCGCAGGAAACCAGCAATATAATCCAGCCAATCGTAGCCACGGCATACTTGAATCCGAACTGAATACCCTGGTTCACCGCTTTCAGCACCATACCGAACAATATCTGCACCACACCGAGTATCAACGACAACTGGAACATATCGTTATTGTCCATGAACAAGGCCGCTTTCATCTTTTGGAAGAAAGGCAGGTCGATATCGTAAAGGTTCGCCCCGAAGAACGTACCGGTCAGCAATCCGCAGAAGAAAGTGGATGCCGCCAATACCTGCACCAATGAGAGGACAGGTTTCATCGCAGCGCTGATATTCTTGGCAAACAGACGGTACAGGGTTGCTCCAAGAAACAGGAACAGCCCATAACCGGAGTCTCCCAGACACAAGCCGAAGAACACCATAAAGAAAGGTGCAAAGAACGGCGTCAGATCCAGCTCGTTATACTTGGGCAGCATATAGAGCTTGCATATAGGCTCGAACCAGGCAAAGAAACCTTTGTTGTTCAACTGTATAGGCACGTTGTCGCCCGGTACGGGAGAGGTTACCTCGTAGTACACGTGCTGCGCATCGAGCCATTCGGAGATTTCTCCGACTCTGGATGCCGGCGCCCAGCCTTGCAGCAGCATCAGCTTCTCTCCTGCCGTAGCTTCCGTATTCAGCATTACTTTGGAGAATTCTATGTCGGTGTTCACCTCTTTCAAGGCAGCACGCAACGAAGGGATTTCTCTCTCGGCAAGCACTTTCATTTTTTCCTCGTTATCCGCCAGAGCCTGTTCCGTCTCGTTACAAAGCACTTGTACGCGCTCCAATGAGTAAGGCGGCAGCTTGGCCTGCTCCGCATCCAAATCCGTTTCTTCCGAACTACCGGTTACGGTAACGAAATAGACGCGAGAGGCCTGACGGCTGATAACCATCGCATTATAGGCATCTTCCCAGGTTGCGTCGTAATTGCCTTCCGAGCAACTGTAAAAGCCTACTGCCAGTCCGGCATCGTGCAGACGCGACAGGCTTGCGGGTTCAAAGTTACCCCATGGCTCCAGCGCAGCTTTTTCCTTCTGATAGGTCTGCAACTGCTGTTGCAACTTATTCTTTTCGGCTTGCAACTCGTCCACTTCGTTCAGCACTTCCAGTCCGCGGGCTGCCGAGGCGGGTGTTTCCTCCACCGCCGGTCTGGCGGGCTTAAACGCCTGCAACAGCTTTTCCGTAGCCTGCAGGCGGGCAGACAGACGGATACTGTCCTGTAACTCCGTATTGTCGGCAACGCCTTGCTGCTTTTCGGCCACATGCACCACACCGAGGTCGCGCACACCGTTCAGGAATGCTTCGTACTCCTTATAATATACAAGGAACGTGAGCTTCTTCATTTTCGTAATCATGCTTCTGCCTCCTTCCTTTTCTCTTGGTGGGACTTCATGATTTTCTGCGACGACTTGGAGAGGTTCTCCTCATCTTCCATAAACCGCTTGATTTTGCGCAGTGCATCCTGATAGCCCGGAATCTGTACTTTCTCAAAAAGATTCACCTTTTGGGTGGTCTTTTTACGCGCATGTTCCAGCAAGTTCAGCTTGGCCACGGTAAATTCCCGTTCAATGGCCGTGTGTGCCAGTTCCTTGAGCAGATGCAACCCGTCTGCATACCATTTGGGCGCATTGAACAAGCTGTAAGGGCGTATCTCGAAATCTACATTCTCGAGCAACGGCACTCTTACGCCGGCAATCTTCTTCACACCGAGATGAACATCGCTGACCTTTATCAATGAGGCGTCAAACTCATTCCAAAGGGCGAACATGGCTTCATAAGCTTGGATTTCCTTTTCCAACCTCGCGTCCAGCGCGGCAGCATCGGCTTTGCAGCGCTTCACTTCCATACGCAGGGCGCTCTCCTTGTTCTTAATGATGGGGAGCGTGCGCACACGTACTTTCAGTTGCTTTTCCAACTGCTGGAGCGACGTTTTATTATATTGAAACTTAATAGCCACTTCGTTAGTGATTAATGGTTAATTATAAGTGATTAGTTTTCTGCTTTGGGCCAGAATTCGTCCACAAGTTCTTTCTTGATGTTCACCTCTTCCGGACGGAAATACTTGCCGAACAAGCTCCAGGCTACGTCGAGCATCTCCGTGGTGTCGAGGTTTACGTCGATAGCCAGCAACTGGTTGGAGTAATCCTTGGCAAAGGCAAGCGTACGCTCGTCGTAGTTCGTCAGGTCGAAACCGTTCTCCAGCTTCGTCTTGGCATTGGCGGCATCGGCATACAGACGTACAGCGGCATTCATCACCTGCGGATGGTCCTTACGGGTCTTCTTACCGGTAACGAGCTGTTTCAGACGGGACAATGAACGGAACGGGTCGACGATAACCTTACCGATGTCACTGTCACGGCGAAGGAACAACTGTCCCTCGGTGATATACCCCGTATTATCGGGCACAGCGTGCGTAATATCGCCGCCGGACAAAGTAGTCACGGCGATAATCGTAATAGAACCGCCGCTGGGGAACTGCACCGCCTTCTCGTAAATCTTCGCCAAATCCGAATAAAGCGAACCCGGCATGGAGTCTTTGGACGGAATCTGGTCCATACGGTTGGACACGATAGCCAGCGCATCGGCATAGGACGTCATGTCTGTAAGCAATACCAATACCTTTTCATTGTTGTTCACCGCGAAGTATTCGGCGGCGGTCAGCGCCATATCCGGAATCAGCAGACGTTCCACGGGGGGATTCTCGGTAGTATTCATAAAGCTGACGATACGGTCGAGCGCACCGGCATTGGAGAATACATTCTTGAAGTACAGGTAGTCGTCGTTCGTCATACCCATACCGCCGAGGATAATCTTATCAGTTTCCGCACGCAGGGCTACGCTGGCCATCACCTGGTTGAAAGGCTGGTCGGGGTCTGCGAAGAACGGAATCTTCTGTCCGGACACCAACGTATTGTTCAGGTCGATACCTGCGATACCGGTTGCAATCAGTTCGGACGGTTGCTTACGGCGTACCGGGTTCACGGACGGACCGCCGATTTCCACTTCTTGACCTTCGATGGACGGACCGCCGTCGATAGGATCGCCGAAAGCGTTGAAGAAACGTCCGGCAAGCTGGTCGCTCACTTTAATGGTAGGAGCCTTGCCCAGAAACACCACCTCTGCATTGGTGGGGATACCTTCAGTACCCTCAAAAACCTGCAAAGTCACATCGTCACCGGCAATCTTCACCACCTGGGCCAGCTTGCCGTTTACGGTTGCCAACTCATCATACCCTACCCCCGTAGCTTTCAGCGAGCACGTGGCTTTCGTAATCTGAGTAATCTTAGTATATATTTTTTGAAATGCTTTTGTTGCCATCTTATTATTTATGCTTTACGTTCTTCAATCAATTCCTGCAACTGTTTGTAGAAATTGTCATACTCTTCCGATTTGAATTTCGAGTAGTTCATCTGCTTGCAAATGTTAATCATTTTCTTGAAGTAATCCATTACCTCGTTGAAGTTGTCGAACTCAAATTCCGTATGGCAGATGTCGATAACCATGTTCAGGATTTCTTCCTGACGTTCCATGGGTGTTACGGCGTCAATCTCGTCGAAAGCATCCTGTTGCAGGATAACGAAGTCAATCAGTTCCGATTTCCAGAAGGTTACGTGATATTCCACGGGTACACCGTCATCACCGAGAATGTTGATTTGCTCCGCAATTTCCTTACCGCGTTGCAGACGGGTCTTGACTTCGTTTACCTTGCCAATCCATTCGCCGTTGATACGCTTGGTTATATAATCCTCGAATTCAGGATACTCAATATATTTGGAATACGAGTCGATGGGATTTACGGCAGGATAACGCTTCTTATCCGCACGGTCTTGTTCGAGGGCGTAGAAGCAACGGGCCACCTTCTTGGTATTTTCGGTTACGGGTTCTTTCAAGTTACCGCCGGCAGGCGATACAGTACCGATGAAGGTAATGGAACCCGTCTCGCCGTTGTTCAGCTTCACGTATCCGGCACGGCCGTAGAAGTTGGAAATAATAGAAGACAAGTCCATCGGGAACGCATCCGGACCGGGCAACTCTTCCATACGGTTGGACATTTCGCGCAATGCCTGTGCCCAACGGGAAGTGGAGTCGGCCATCAGCAACACCTTCAATCCCATGCTGCGATAGTATTCCGCAATGGTCATGGCCGTGTACACAGATGCTTCACGGGCTGCCACCGGCATATTGGACGTATTGGCGATGATAATGGTACGCTCCATCAGCTTACGACCTGTATGCGGGTCGACCAGTTCGGGGAATTCCGTAAAGATTTCCACAACCTCGTTGGCGCGTTCACCGCAGGCGGCGATGATTACAATATCGGCTTCCGCCTGTTTGGAGATGGCGTGCTGGAGCACTGTCTTACCCGTACCGAACGGGCCGGGGATAAATCCCGTACCACCCTCTACAATCGGATTGACGGTATCGATTACGCGCACACCCGTTTCCAACAATTTGAAAGGACGCGGCTTCTCTTTATAGTTCGTCATGGCGCGCTTCACGGGCCATTTCTGAATCATATTCACTTTTACATCGTTACCTTCCTCGTCGGTCAGGACGGCAATGGTATCCTCAATGCCGTAATCGCCTTCCTTTACGATGGACTTCACGGTACATACACCTTTCTGCCCGAAAGGAACCATGATTTTCAACGGCTGGAAGTTTTCATCCACCTGCCCCAGCCATGCAGCGGCTTCCACTTGGTCGCCTGCCTTTGCCAAAGGCACAAAATGCCATTTGCTTTCCTTATCCAACGGATACGTATATTGTCCGCGCTTCAGGAAAACGCCATCCATTTTATCGAGGTCGTTTTGCAGACCGTCATAGTTTTTAGAAAGCATACCGGGACCCAATGTCACTTCGAGCATGTGTCCGGTAAACTCAGCTTCGGCTCCCACCTTCAGTCCACGGGTGCTTTCAAACACCTGTACATAGACCTGAGTGCCTACCACTTTAATAACCTCCGCCATCAATCGGTCTCCGCCGGTCGAGATATAACAAATCTCGTTCTGTGCCACGGGGCCGTCAACTACGAGGGTCACCATATTGGCTATTACGCCACTAACAGTTCCTTTTGTTGCCATATAATTATGTAATTTATTTTATCTGAATTCTGCGGGTATCCGTACTTCATCCTTCAACGCAGCAATTATGCTGCGGAACAGTTGGCTACCCTTTTCTTTATCTAACGAAATCCAACGTTCTATCATTTCGAGTTGTAACAGGAACACGAACAGACGTTCCACTGTGAAATAGTCGAAGAAAGTAGTCTCTTCCATCCAGTTCCACCGCAACCGGTCTATCTTTTTCTCCCGCTCCACCAGTTCTTCCGTCTCGCTGATTTTCACCAGTTGTTCCAGCCATTCCACTTCACCGCCCAGTCCGAAGTCCCTGGCCCCGGATGTGCGCAAAGCCTCACAAACTTCCGTATCTCCCACTATCAGAGGAGCCACGTCCATTTTAAACTTTCGCGCCGTCAGTGCAACCAGCACATTGTTAATCACAAGATTAAAACCGAACCAGGCAGATACAAACTTGTTTTTGCACTTCATGGCATAGGCATAATAAAGCGCAGCCAAACGGTCTTCATGCAAGAAGCCATCTTCTGCGGACAAGTTGACATATTCGGAGATAAAGACAGAAAGGTAAGAGGGAAACACGCGATCCGATACCTCGCCGCCTTCTTTCAGCAACGAGATATACTCGGTCAGTTCTTCCGCCGAGTAGTTTCCCCGCGGATCAATCGCAGCGTCCTTGTCTTTCAATAATTTCAAGACATTCGCATTGTCGAACTGAAGATAAAACAAGTCTATCAGCCTTTTATCATCCTCAGACAAAGCCGGATACAATTCCGTCCTGAAATCAGCTACCGTATAGCTCAGTTTGCTATCCTCTAAAGTGAGTTCCGGCAAACCGGCTACCAAGTAATAGTATTTACTCATAATCCTGTGGGGAATTAAAACAGCATTTCCACTAATTGCGGACGCAGGAATTCTTTGAAATAGTTCATAAATTCCTCTTCGCCGAAGTTCACTTTGTAAGAGCCGTCGGCCGGTGAAACAGAGAAGAGTGTCTTGTTTCCATTCACCTGCTCAATCTTCACGCCCTTATCCAATAATTCTTTTGCCTGAGCGGTGAAATACTTTTTCAAGCCTTCCGCATCCGATGTGGAAATCACGATAGGTTCGTCCACACTCCATTTGGATGCCAGCGCTACGATGAAAGCGTTAAGGAAATCTTTGTTTGCGGCAAAAGCTTTCACATCGGCGTTTACGATTTTATCCGTTACCAAAGTGGCAATTTCAGATTTCAGGGCGTTCACAGCCTGACCGGCAAACAGTTTCAACTCTGATTTGGTATTCTCCGCCAGCTCATCGGCTGATTTACGAGCAGCAGCCACAATAGAGTCTGCCTCTTTCTGTGCATTCTCTACTATTTTTTGGGCTTCTTCCTGAGCTTTTACGATAAGTTTTTGGGCTTCTTCATTACCTTTTTCCACCCCTTCACGGTAAATCTTATCGGTTAGCTCTTGAATCTTGTTTTCCATATTTTACAGGAGTTATTATATGATTTATTACAATATTAATTGCATGATTTTTTTCAGTCCTTATTAGATTCACGCCAAAATTACGAAAAACCATTTGATATTAAACAAGAAGAATGGAATAAAAGTAACCCATTTTCATAAAAAATATCGTTTTTCACCAGTTTTGTTCCGTAAAGATAACAATAAGATAACAAGGAAAAAAGAAATAAAGAGTAAAACCGGAAAATAGACAGATGAAAGGGGCAAATAAACGGATGCATAGCATTCTTTTAGACGATACGATATAATATCCTAAAAACTAAGAAAGAAAAAACACTTCACAAGTATAAGAATAATCCGCACTAAAAATCTGCTGACCCCAAGAAAACAAGCAAAACAAAGAAAAGAAAAGCAAGCAAAACAAGGCAAGTTAAGGCAAGGCAGACAAAATAGCCCCAAAAACAAGAAAGCCCCTGCATCTTCCGATACAAGGGCTTCTCTCTAAAAAAACGGCGACTACCTACTCTCCCACTGTTACGCAGTACCATCGGCGTGACTGAGCTTAACTTCTCTGTTCGGAATGGGAAGAGGTGGAACCTCAGTGCTATAGTCACCTGAATAAGG